>CAZMAC010000211.1:0-5682 GCA_964564085.1 uncultured Hyphomicrobiaceae bacterium | reverse complement strand
ATGCTGGCAGTTTTGCCGGAAGCGGGCAAGAGTCTTTGAAACCGTGTATATTGATCCGATGTGCGGACGTTTTACCCAGCTGCAGCCAAGCCTGCCGGGGCTTGACACTGTTGTGTCGGATGCCGGTCCGGGCGAAGCGGCTGAACCAAAACGCTATAATGGCGCGCCGTCGCAGGATTTCTGGGTCATCCGCCGCCACCCCGAGACGGGCGACTATCATTCTGACCGGCTCGTTTGGGGGCTCATTTCGCATTGGGTCAAAGAGGCCGATGGCGGGCGCAAGCCGATCAATGCCCGCTGCGAAACGGTGGCGCGCCTGCCCAGCTTTCGCAGCGCCTATGCCAAACGCCGCTGCATTGTGCCGATCGATAATTTTTTTGAATGGCGAAAAACGAAGTCTCCGAAACAGCCTTACGCCATTAGCATGAAGGACGGCTCGTCCTTCGGCCTGGCCGCGATTTGGGAGAATTGGGAACATCCCGAGACCGGCGATTATATCCGAACCTTTTGCATCTTGACCTGTCCCGCCAATGAGCTTGTTGCGACGATCCACGACCGGATGCCGGTCATTCTGCCGCCGGAGGCCTATGACCGCTGGCTGTCGCCGATGGAAAACGATCCGCACGATCTGCTGGTCTCGTTCGATGCGGAACAAATGCGCATGTGGCCGATTTCGGCGCGTGTCAACTCGCCGAAAAATGACGATCCATCCATTCTCGATCCAGTGGAATGAGCGTGCGTTTGGCGTGCAATCTTGCGAAGGTCGAACCCCTCGCTGAATTTCCATTCCATCACCCCGGAAAGCACTGCGCAAAAGCATGGCCCCGTGACGAGGGGATGGAAGCCGGTTCTACGTCAGATCATGCCGTAAACCAAAAAGCCCAAGGCAGCAACGATAGGACGTTGTTTCCGCCCGTTTTAGCGCCATGAATTTTTCTCTTTACAAGCGTTTCCATTCGGAATAACGGTGACCATTTTTTAGATTTGAGACGCTTTTATATGAGGTCTATCAGTCTATAATTGAGAAAATGCAGTAGTTTCAAGTAAATATGCACAATATTACAAATATGTATATTTATATATAAAGTAAAATTTACACATCGTCATTTTCAATGCAATTTTGAGATCATATACAGAATGTATTCAAGCGATGACGTGCAAATGTCAAAAGAAATCCCTGCATCCCGTATGGAACCCCAGTAAGGAATGACTAAACAATGATGCTCATCCGCTCCCATGTCGCTCAAAGCAAGATCGAAGGCTTGGGCGTCTATGCCGATGAATTCATACCTATGGGCGCGCTGATCTGGCAGCTCAATCCGAATTTCATCGCGACTTTTTCAAGAAGCCATCTTGACTTATTTCCGCCTCATATCCAAGAATTTGTCGAGAAATATTCATTTCCCGACTTCGAAAATAAATACATTCTCTTTGTTGAGCTGGATAATGGCAAGTTCATGAACCATAGTGAAACCCCTAACACTGACTTCACTGCGTTCAATAAGGGTTACGCTCTACGCGATATATATGAGGGCGAGGAAATCACCTGCAACTACTATGAATTTGACTCAACTTTTGTAGGAACGTTTTCCAGCCATCAACAAAAGCCGCAGAACGGTCAATGGATCAGGCATAATTAATTGAGCTATTTGGCGCGGCCCGCGGAAGAACCGGTGCCTGCGCCAATATTTTTTAAGCCTTTGAGTCCAGCTCGACTTTTCCATCAACGCCTAACGCGGCAAATACGGTTCCGACAATGCCGGCAGCATCAAGACCGGCCTGGGCGTACATTTTTTCCGGCTTGTCTTGATCGATAAACAGATCGGGTAGATGCATCGGGCGTATTTTCAGCCCGGAGTCGAGCATGCCTTCTGAGGCAAGAAAATGCAGAACCTGTGACCCGAAGCCGCCGGCCGCACCTTCTTCGACCGTAATTAGCACTTCGTGATGGTGAGCCAGCTGGCGCACCAGATTATGATCAAGTGGTTTGGCAAAACGGGCATCCGCGACCGTCGTTGAAAGGCCGCGCGCGGAAAGCTGTTCGGCAGCGAGCAGACATTCGCTTAAGCGGCCGCCAAATGACAGAAGCGCGACGGATGAGCCTTCCTTGATAATCCGACCGCGGCCAATTTCGAGAGGCTGGCCTTGTTCGGGCATATCGACGCCGGCGCCCTCGCCGCGTGGATAACGAATTGCGCTTGGCCGGTCGTCAATGGCGACGGCTGTTGCAACCATGTGTTTGAGTTCGGCCTCGTCCGCAGCGCCCATAATGACGAAGCCTGGTAGGCAGCCCAGATAGGCGACGTCGAATGCGCCCGCATGGGTGGGGCCGTCCGCGCCAACGAGCCCGGCGCGGTCCATGGCAAAGCGTACAGGCAGCCTCTGTATCGCGACATCATGAACGACCTGATCATAGGCGCGCTGAAGGAATGTCGAATAGATCGCGGCAAACGGTTTATAGCCTTCCGTTGCAAGACCGGCGCAGAACGTCACGGCGTGCTGCTCGGCTATGCCAACATCAAAGCAGCGATCCGGAAACTCCTTTTGAAACAGATCAAGGCCGGTGCCCGAGGGCATAGCGGCTGTAACAGCGACGATCTTGTCGTCATTACGCGCCCGCTCTACAAGGCTATTTGCAAAAACTTTCGTGTAGCTCGGCGCATTCGGCCTTGATTTGGCCTGCGCGCCCGTGATGACGTTGAACTTGCTGACGCCGTGATATTTATCGGCGGATTTTTCAGCCGGCGGATAGCCTTTGCCCTTTTGCGTCACGACATGAACAAGGACCGGACCCGTCGCTGCATCGCGGACATTGCGCAAGACCGGGATCAGATGATCGAGATTGTGGCCGTCTACCGGGCCGACATAATAAAAGCCCAGCTCTTCGAAGAGCGCGCCGCCGGACCAGAAATTGCGGGTATATTCCTCCGCACGCGCTGCGCGGCGCTCCCAATCTTTTGGCAGGCGCTTTGCGAGCTGTTTGACGAAATCGCGGATCGCCAGATAGGTGTGGCTCGAATTGATACGCGCCAGATAAGCGCTGAATGCCCCCACGGGCGGTGCAATCGACATATCATTGTCGTTGAGAATGACAATGAGCCTTTTATCCATGGCCCCCGCATTGTTCATGGCTTCGTAAGCCATGCCCGCGCTCATCGCGCCGTCTCCGATGACGGCAATGACATTGTTCTTCTTGTCGTCGAGATCGCGCGCTACGGCCATGCCGAGACCGGAAGAGATCGATGTCGATGAGTGAGCGGCGCCGAACGGATCATATTCGCTCTCGGCGCGCTTGGTGAACCCGGACAAGCCGCCACCCTGGCGCAGCGTGCGAATGCGGTCGCGGCGTCCGGTCATGATCTTATGGGGATAGCACTGGTGACCGACATCCCATATGAGGCGGTCATTCGGTGTATCGAACAAATAATGGAGCGCGACGGTGAGCTCCACGACACCCAGACCCGCACCCAGATGACCGCCTGTCACGGACACCGCGTCAATCGTTTCCCGCCTTAATTCGTCCGCAATCTGACGAAGATCTTTTTCTTTGAAATTTCGAAGATCAGCTGGCGTCTTTATTTGATCGAGGAGCGGCGTTTCACTTGATGCGGTCACTTGTCCTTGTCCCTCAAGACAGCGCCGTCCGGTCAGGAACGGCAAGATATGCAATTAACTCTCATTATTCTCGTAAAATCACGGAAATTATGCTTTCCTGCGGCGATAATGTCATGATTCTGTGGCGAAATGTCACTCTTGTGCATCGAGCGGAACGCTGCCGGTCGGGGCGCCCTGGGCGTCAAGCGTAATCTTTTCCACCTTTGCCTCAATGCGCTGCAACAGCTTCTCACAATGGCTGCGCAAAGCCTCGCCGCGCTCGTAAAGCGCGATTGATGGCTCCAGCTCGACATCGCCGCGTTCGAGTTTGCCGACAATCTGCTCCAGCTCTTTGAGCGCCTGTTCAAAGGTCAAAGATTTGATGTCGTCATGCGCTTCCAGCGTTTTCGCCATTCCGATATCCCCGTTTATATATATTCCGTTCCGCGTCTGGGGCGGGGCGAGCACCGCCTGCTCGCTCACGATCTTCTAACGCCCGGCATCCATCAGCCCGTTCAAGTGAACGGCCACGGACCGCGCGAGTCCCGTCAGATGATAACCGCCTTCGAGCAGCGAGACGATACGTCCTGATGCATGTTTATGGGCGATTTCAGCAAGTTTGTACGTCACCCAGGAAAAATCCTCCTCAACCAGACCGAGATTGGCGAGCGGATCGTCACGGTGGGCGTCGAACCCGGCGGAAATGATTAGCAGATCGGGTGAGAAATCGGAAAGCGCGGGCAGAACCCGATTATTCATGGCGTCGCGAAAGGCAGGGCCGGCATCGCCTGCGCGCAGCGGCGCATTGACGATATTTCCAGCTTCACCGGCCTCCTTCGTGTGGCCGGTGCCCGGATAAAGTGGCATTTCGTGGGTTGAGGCATAAAACAAATCCGGCTCCGACCAGAAAGCGGCTTGTGTCCCATTGCCGTGATGGACGTCGAAATCCATGACGGCGATGCGCTCAGCTCCATGTTTGGCACGTGCATGAACGGCTGCGATGGCGGCATTGCTGAAAAAGCAAAAGCCCATGGCGCGTTCGGGCTCGGCATGATGGCCCGGCGGGCGAATAGCGCAAAAGGCATTTTGTACCTCCCCGGTCATGACGGCGTCAGTTGCGCGGATTGCCCCGCCCACAGCATGAAGCGCCGCTTTGAGCGTGCCAGGCGACATCAGCGTATCGCCATCGACATAGACGGCGCCGCTTTCGGGCGAGGCCTGACGAATGGCATCGATATAGCTCCGCGGATGGACTTGCGCGATCGCGTCGTCATCTGCTTCCGGCGCATCCTCGCGCTGGAGTGGTGCAAAAATCTCGTGATCGAGAACTTTCCCGATCGCGCGAAGCCTGTCGGCGCGTTCGGGATGACCGGGCCCCGTATCGTGTTCCAGGAAGCAGCTATGAGAAATATAGAGCGTCGTCATGGATTGACGTGACCACGGTTTTTTCGATTCGGCAAGAAAGCAGCCATTTCGGCCGTTTTAGACCGAAACTCAAGAGCCGACAGCGCGAAGGCTGACGGGCGGACGGCTGTCCTCCGGCACGAAGAAATCCGGCATCAGATCCTGGCTCGGATCGACACGGTATTTGTCAAAATCCGTCACGCCATGCGCGGAAAGCAGCGTGTCGTCGATACAGAAATTGCCGGTAAATTCGCGCGAGGGCTGAGTGAAAATCAGATGTGCGGCATCGCTGATGATCTCAGGGGTCCGGCTAGCTTTCATGATTTTGTCGCCGCCAAGCAGATTATTGACGGCAGCCGTTGCGATCGTTGTGCGCGGCCAGAGCGCGTTTACCGCAATGCCCTTCGGTTTTAATTCCTCGGCGAGGCCCAGCACGCAAAGGCTCATGCCATATTTGGCGATCGAATAGGCGACATGGCCGGCAAACCATCTCGCTTTCATGTCAAGCGGCGGCGAAAGCATCAAAATATGGGGATTTTCAGCCTTTTCCAGATGCGGGATGCACAGCTTGGACGTCAGGAAAGTGCCGCGCGCATTGATCTTGTTCATCAGATCGTAACGCTTCATATCGGTGTCCTGCGTGCCGGTCAGCGAAATCGCGCTTGCATTGTTGACGCAAATATC
>CAZMAC010000210.1:0-5714 GCA_964564085.1 uncultured Hyphomicrobiaceae bacterium | reverse complement strand
GTTTCCAAGGCCGAACGGAATGCCTCCGTCTCCTCTTCGGCAGATTGAAATCTACGGCTTACAGCGTCTTCGTCATGCAAAACATGGATCAGGCCAACAGCAACACCTCCAGAAACACTCAGCCCACGGAATATGTGTTCACACCCCCCGTCAGTCACTGAAGTCCCGATCAACGAGCGCAACCAACGCATTGACCGCTTCCTTTGCATCTACGCCGGATGCACGAATGTAAAGCGGAGCGCCATGCGCCGCTTTGAGCTTCATCACCGCATTGGGCGATTTCGCATTCGTCCAGCTCTCATTCTGTTCGGCACGGATTTCGATCGCGGACCCAAACGTCTTGGCCAGCTTGGTCAGCTTCACAGCTGGCCTGGCGTGCAGTCCGGTCATATCCTGGATTACAGCACAGCCGATGATCCAATCTTCATCGCGCACCATCTCGGTCATATCTCAAAAATCCTCCGCCGTAGCGCGGACGGCTTCAAGCGAAGCCCCACTCGCCGCTTCGGTCGCTGCCATGACCGCACCTTCG
Source organism: uncultured Hyphomicrobiaceae bacterium (assembly GCA_964564085.1). Classification (GTDB taxonomy): domain Bacteria; phylum Pseudomonadota; class Alphaproteobacteria; order Rhizobiales; family Rhodomicrobiaceae; genus JAHQVI01. Next base: position 5,182 of record CAZMAC010000210.1, on the reverse strand, counting down.
ACGACCGGCGCATCACATATCTGCACATTTGTGCCCCTACCCTCGGACAGCATTTCAATTGCCATTTCGCTATTGGTCTCTGCGCCGCCAAGATCGACAAGTACGGCTACACCCTTCGGCGACCAGACCGACTCGATGGCCTGAATGATTGCCGCAACATCAGTACCGAGCCCACCATCCGAGTTGCCGCCGCAAAACGCGACGCGCACCTCCTCGCCAACCATTTGACGGACCATATCCGCGGTTCCTTTCGCGACATCCGCGGAATGGGAAACGATAACTATGGACACATTGACGCTCATTGCCCCTCCAAGACGTCGCAAACGGCATGAACCAGCAGCGCGGAGGACCGCGCTCCGGGATCGAGATGGCCGATCGAGCGCTCGCCGAGGAAAGCGGCGCGGCCTTTGGTGGCCCGCATGTCTTTCGTCGCGGCAAGACCTTCATCGGCGGTGCGGCGCGTTTCGGCGAGCCTTCCGCCTTTGACAAGAGCGCTATGTACCGGGATCAGAACGTCGAGCATGGTCTTCGCGCCCGCATCCGATTTGCCGCGCATTTTGACGGCCTCGACGCCTGCTCCGAACATGGACGCGATGGCCTCTTGTTCGCTTGGAATTTCCTGGACGGCCTTGCCCATCCCCATCAGCATCGACCCGTAAAGCGGGCCCGATGCGCCGCCGACTTTCATGACAAGCGTAGTTCCAGCTTTTTTTAACGCCTCGCCGAAGGACAACGCGGAGATCTCATCAACCGCTTCTGCCATGGCATCGAAGCCGCGCTTCATATTCAGTCCGTGATCGCCATCGCCAACCGCCTGATCGAGCGCCGTCAGTTCGTCGGCATGCGTTGAAATGGCCTCGTGAAACTTGCGAACAAGATTGCGGATCAGCTCTTCGCTCATCTCTTCTTCTCCCGTATCGTCTCTGATACCGGGCCTTTTCCAGATTCGATAGAAGCCGATGGCGGCATATCGATCCGCTTGCCATCCGCATCGAAGAACAACGCAGCATCCGGCCGTAACGAGGCTTTGATTTCATCGCCTTCTTGCAAAGCCGTCCGCGCGCCGAGCAGCGCATGAACATGGCTGCCTGCAACATCGAGAAGCGCAACAGACTCAACGCCAAGATGCTCGACAGTCAAAACCCGTGCAGGAACACCGCTGCCGTTTAAAACAATGTCTTCAGGCCGAATGCCAACTGTCGCCGCGCTTACCGGAATTGAAGGAAGATCAAGCAGGTCTTTCTTTAACAGATTGATCTGAGGGCTTCCTAATCTTTGTGCTGCATATATGTTTGATGGACGCTCATAGACGTCGCGTGGAGACGCAATTTGCACAAGCTTGCCAGATGAGAGGACACCGATCCGGTCGGCCAGAGTCATGGCCTCAAGCTGGTCGTGCGTCACATAGACGACCGTTGCGCCAAGCTCGCGTTGGATACGTTTCAGCTCGACGCGCAGATCTTCGCGAAGTTTTGCATCAAGTGAAGACAGCGGCTCGTCCATCAGGAACAGGTTGGGCTCACGTACGAGCGCCCGGCCGATAGCGACGCGCTGCATTTCACCGCCGGAAAGTTGTGTGGCGCGGTTTTTTAGTTTTGAGGCGATCCGCAACATCTCCGCGACCTCATGAACGCGCTTACGAGTCATTTCGGAATTGTGTTTGCGGCCCGGCGCACGCAGCGGAAAGGCGAGATTGTCGAACACGGAATAATGCGGATAAAGAGAATATTGCTGAAAAACGAAAGCGACATCGCGCCGCGCGGGCTCGAACGCCGTCACATCCTGCCCGGCAATCTCGACTTGCCCGACATCCGGGCGCTCAAGCCCGGCAAAGAGCCGCAAGGTCGTTGTTTTCCCGGCACCGGTCGGACCGAGCAGAACGACGAATTCGCCGTCATCAACCTGAAGGCTCAAATCGGAGATCGCGGCCGTATCGCCGAAGCGTTTCGTGACGCTGCGCAATGCCGCCTTAGCCATGCGCACCTCCCTCGTAAAGTACGCTTCTTACGGCACGATCCGTATCTGGATTAAAGACAACAACCCGTTCGGGATCGAAGGCGAGCCGGACGGTCTCCCCATAATCAACACGAACCGTATTCGGCGCGCGGACACGCAGCCGGCCCGCATCCGTATCGACGGTCACGAGCTGCCGCGCGCCCATATATTCGACAGCAAAGACACGGCCATGCAGGGGACCATCCTCGCCGATGATTATATGCTCTGGCCGGGCGCCGAGGATCGCCGTCGGCGTATGCAGGGCTTCACGGGTTTCCGGCATGGCGAGCTCAGCACCATCGACGCGGATTTTACGCACACCAGGGGCAAGGGGGCCTTCGGCGCTGAGAAAATTCATTGCGGGGCTGCCGACGAAGTTTGCCACGAATTTCGTTGCCGGGCGCTCGTAAATTTCCATCGGCACACCGACCTGAAGAACCTCGCCCTGATTCATGATGCAGATACGGTCCGCCATCGACATGGCTTCGATCTGATCGTGGGTGACGTAAACGGTCGTTGCATTGATCCGGTTGTGCAGTAGGCGCAATTCCTCGCACATCAGATCGCGGAACTCCGCATCGAGTGCACCGAGCGGCTCGTCCATCAAATAGGCTTTCGCGCGCCGGACAATGGCGCGTCCCAGAGCGACCCGTTGCCTGTCGCCAGAGGCGAGGCCGCCGACCCCTCTATCAAGCAGATGCTCGATGCGCAGTATTTTGGCGACAGCTTCCGTCCGCTCGCGGATTTCCTTTCTCGGTATACCCTGGACACGCAGCGGAAAGGAAATATTCCGGCGTACGCTCATATGCGGGTAAAGTGCATAGAGCTGGAAAACGAACGCAATATCGCGTTCTGATCCACGATTGAAGGTTACATCCTCGCCATCGAGCAGGATTTGGCCGCTTGTCGGCATTTCCAGACCGGCGATCATGCGCAAGGTCGTCGTTTTACCGCATCCGGACGGGCCAAGCATGACAAAGAACTCGCCATCGTGGATTGTGAAATTCGAGTCCCGCACAGCGGTGAAACCACCGAATTGTTTCTTCAAGTCACGGATTTGAATCTCAGCCATCGCGTGTCGCCTCCGGAAAATGGCTGACGATCACGAAACCGATGGTTCCCGTCAGAATCACAGCGAATGACCAGCCATAGAGCCAGAGCGAGAAAGGCTGCATCAGCATGAAGATGCCAAGCGCGATCAGAGCCGTCGCGGCGTTTTCCCACGGGCCGCGCCGGAAGTAGCGCCAAAGGCTTGTTTGAGATCTTTGCTTGATCGCGCTCATCGCCGCACCGCTCCGAATGTGATGCCGCGCAAAAGCTGATTGCGGAGCATCACCGTGAAAATGACAACCGGCAGCAGGAATAGCGTCGTGCCGGCGGCGACAGCCGGCCAGTCAAGACCGCCTTCGCCGATAATGATCGGGATGAAGGGTGGTGCCGTTTGCGCCTTACCACTAGTCAGGAGTAGAGCGAACGCATATTCGTTCCAGGCAAAGATCAGACAGAAGATTGCCGTCGCAGCAATTCCGGCGCGCATTTGCGGTAGAACGACTTTGACGAAGGCCTGCAGCCGCGTATAGCCGTCTACAACCGCAGCCTCTTCATATTCGCGCGGAATTTCATCGACGAAGCCTTTAAGAAGCCAGACGGAGAGCGAGAGATTGACCGCTGTGTAGAGTAAAATCATGCCAAGCGCCGTGTCGGAGAGGCCTAGCTCGCGATACATCAGAAAGATTGGAATTGCGACCGCAACAGGCGGCATCATTCGCGTTGAGAGGATGAAGAATAAAAGGTCGTCTTTCAGCGGAACTTTGAAGCGCGAGAACGCATAAGCTGCGAGCGTGCCAAGGAAGACAGCAAGAAATGTCGAGCCGAAGCCGATGACGACGGAATTCCAGTAGCGGTCCGCAAAGCGTGAGGGACCGGTGATTACCATATTCCGCTCACGTACGAGCTCATCATACCAGGTTTCAGGTGCCCCCAGACTTTCGATATAATCCGGTGTTTGACGGGAGCGCGTCGTGAAAAGATTGACATAGCCTTCTAGCGTCGGCTCAAAAACGACCATGGGCGGATAGGCAATGGAGTCGGGCGGTGATTTGAAGCCAGTCAGGACAATCCAGACCAGCGGGATCATTGCAACCAGCGCATAGCCGATCACCAGCACCGCAGCGATCCATTTACCTCTCGACGTCGCCTCGGTGACGGAATATGCCGAGCTCTGAGCACTCATGACTTCACCCGATTAAGTGCTTTGACATAAATATTGCCGAGGCCGAAGACAGTCACGAACAGGATGACCGCGAAGGCGGAGGCAAAGCCGGTTCGCCATTTCTCGAATGCTTCGCGTTTCAGATTGATGGACGCCAGCTCGGTCGTCGATCCGGGGCCGCCTGATGTGAGCTCGACGACCATGTCGAACATTTTGAAATTTTCGATGCCTCGGAACAACACGGCCAGCATCAGAAAAGGCAGCACGCGCGGCAGCGTGATGTACCAGAATTTTTGCAGCGCATTGGCGCGATCGATCTCGGCGGCTTCATAGAGATAATCGGGGATAGACCTGAGCCCGGCAAGGCAAAGGATCATGATATACGGTGTCCACATCCAGGTATCGACGATGATGATGGCCCAGGGTGCGTTAGAAACCGATCCAATCATATCGATCGCGCCGGTTCCCGCGAAGAAATCCATGATGTAAGAGAAGATGCCTGTCTGCGGCTGGTAGATATAAGTCCAGAACACACCGACCACGGCGGGCGAAAGCATCATCGGGATGAGAATGACGGTCGTCCAGAAACTTGCGCCCTTGAAATTGCGATTGATGAGCAGCGCCAAGGCCAGACCGATCGCCACCTGGATCACCATCGTCCAGACGACGAAATGCGCTGTCGCCTGCATATAACCCCAGACATCTTCCGAGCCGAGCAGCCGCTCATAATTCCGCGTCCCGAGCCATTTGACTTCGCGCCCTGGCTGATTGGCGCGGTAATTGGTAAAGGAGAGATAAACTGTCCAGAGCAGCGGAAAGATGTTGATGGCGAGCAGCAAGCCCACTGTCGGCGCGATGAAAACCCAAGCGATGGCGCGATCCGATAGGCCTTTCACACTGCGGACAACGCCTCCGGGTGTCGCCTTGGCGTCTCGATCAGCGAGCGTATCAATTGCGCCAGTGGACATTCAAATT
>CAZMAC010000209.1:0-5725 GCA_964564085.1 uncultured Hyphomicrobiaceae bacterium | reverse complement strand
ATCCTATAAATAGGATGATAGGCTAAATATTGGTATTACCAAACAGGTATTTATGCCGAAAATTTTAGCAGAAAAGATCACGTCTGCGGCTGAATTGGTCACCGCAAGGCGTGCTTCACTCATCCTTTTCGGCAATCGTCAACAATGGAGGTGACAATGAAGGCAGCGCTCGTTAAAGCGCATGGCGGCCCGGAGATGCTTGAAGTGGTTGACGATTATCCAATGCCGGAAATCGGCGAGGGCGATGTCCTCCTGCGCGTGAAAGCGTCGTCTTTGAACTATCACGATGTCTTCACGCGCCAGGGTATGCCGGGCATTCAATTGAACCTGCCGGTGGTTCCGGGTCTTGATCTTGCTGGTGAAATTACCGAAGTCGGGCCGGGTGTCTCCGATTTTTCTGTCGGCGACCGGGTTTTGGTCGATCCGCGAAATCGGGTCGAAGGCGGCCTGCAGGGTGAGACAATGGATGGCGGTCTTCAGGAATATTGCAAGACGCGCGCGCATCAGCTTATCCGCCTGCCAGGCAATGTGACTTACGAACAGGCCGCTTCGCTCCCGGTCGCCTATGGAACCGCACACCGGATGATGTATACAATCGGCCAGATCAAGCCTGACGATAAGGTGCTGGTGCTGGGCGCAAGCGGAGGCGTTGGCACGGGTGCGGTGCTCCTTGCAAAGCTTGCGGGCGCTTATGTCATCGCTTGCGGAAGCTCTGAGAAAAAGCTCGATAAGCTGACCGAGATTGGCGCGGATGAGGTTATCGATTACACGCAGACCCGTTTCGAAAAGGAAGTCTTTTCGCGCTTCGGCAAGCCGAATCGGCGCGGCTATGAAGGCGGCGTCGATGTCGTGGTGAATTTTACCGGCGGCGACACATGGGTGCCGTCCTTAAAGGCGCTAAGGCGCGAAGGCAAGCTGTTGACCTGTGGTGCAACAGCCGGTTTCAATCCGACGGAGGATCTGCGTTATATCTGGACATTCGAACTCAAAATCATGGGCTCGAATAGCTGGGAGCGGGAGGATCTGGAGGCGCTCTTGAAACTGATCGATGAAGGCAAGCTTGATCCCGTCATCGACCGTGTGTTGCCGATTGAAGAGTCCCGTGAGGCTTTGAGACTGATCGAAGAGCGCGAAGTGATCGGCAAGGTGATCGTCACGCCATGAGCGAGGCGGTTCGCAATCTCGGGCAGATTGCCGATTACGTCCCCGGCGAGCACGTCGCGCTTATCGATCTTCGCAGCCACCAGCCGCTGATCCTCACTTATGAGGACTTTCGCGCCGAGATCCGCGCCGTCGCCCGGGGACTGAGCCGGCTTGGCCTGAAGCGCGGCGACCGGATCGGCCTTTTTGCACTCAACCGTGTCGAGTATCTGACGGTCCTATTCGGGACCGTTCTGGGCGGCATGATCCCGGTGCCTTTCAACGTCAAACTCCCAGCCGAAACATTAACCGCGATCCTGAAAGCTGATCCGGTCAGCCTGATGATCGCAGAGCCAGTCTTCCGCCATCTCGTGCCCGAAGATACGCATGCCGTCATTTTCGATGAAGATTACCGCGAGTTGCTCGATTTCGGCTCCTTCAATCCCGCGCCGGTGACCTCGGATGATATATCGATGCAGCCTTACACATCCGGATCGACCGGGCTCCCCAAGGGCGTCCTCCTCACTCATGCGGGCCAGTTCTGGGCAGCGGAAACGCTGGTCAAATATCGCCGGCTAAAACCGGACGACCGAGGCATCCTTGCCGCGCCGCTTTATCACAAAAATGCGGTGGTTGCCGCGAAAACGGCGCTGCAATCCGGTGGATCGTCGGTTTTGATCCCGCGTTTCGAGGCTGGCAGCTATGCGCGCGCCATCACCGATTGGGGCGTGACAATGCTGACCGGCGTCCCGACCATGATGCGGATGCTTTTGGGCGATCCCGATTTGCCGCCAGCCGAAGCACGCAAAGGCGTGAGGCTTATTTCGATGGGATCATCGCCTGCCTCGGAGCGCTTGCTCGCCGATTTATCGAGCGCCTTTCCGAATGCGGAAATCCATCAGAATTACGGCGTGACCGAAGGCGGACCGATCATGTTTGGCTGGTATCATCCCGGTGGCCTTCCGCGCCCGATGCGCAGCATTGGCTATCCGATCCCGGGGTGCGAATGGAAAATCGACGGCAATGCCGAGACCGGGGGCGAGTTATGTGTCAGGAATCCCGGTATTGCCAAAGGCTATTACAATCGGCCCGAGGCAACCGCAAAGGTTTTCCGGAATGGCTGGTACCGTACAGGCGATATTCTGCGCTATGATGAGGACGGATGGTTTTATTTCGTTGCGCGCAGAGACGACATGATGGTTGTCGGCGGCGAGAATGTCTTTCCGCAGGAAGTCGAGGCCGTTCTGGAGCAGCATGAGGCCGTCCGCCAGGCCGCCGTTATCGCCATGCCGCATGAGATCAAAGGCGAGGTCCCGGTCGCATTCGTGGTGCTGGAAGATGGCGAGCAGGTCGAGGAAGAGGCGCTGAAGCAATTTGCTTTGGCACACACACCGGCCTATGCCCATCCCCGCCGGATTGTCTTCCTGCCCAAGATCCCTCTTACGGGAACGAACAAGATCGACAAACCTGCCTTGATGCAAATGGCGGAGGCATCATGATCAGGAACCGGAAACAGAAAGACACACAAGATGAGCGATGAACCCAAGACTGACCGCGAGACCCTCGATGCACGCATCAAGCGCGGCCCCTATCATCAATGGCTCGGACTGACGATCACCGAGGTCGGCGACGGCGAGATCACCATCGAGGTGCCGTGGCGTGATGAGTTCGTCGTTAACCCGGATGGCGGCTATATGCATGGCGGTATTCTGGCGACGCTCGTCGATCTGACGGCGGATTGGGCTATTGCAACCAAGCTCGGCCGGCCATTCCCGACTGTCGATATTCGCGTTGATTACCATCGGCCGGCGGTAAAGACCAAGCTGCGCGCCAAGGGCAAGGTTGTCCGCCTCGGCTCTGTCATGACGACGTCGGAGGCTGTCGTCGAAGATGAGAACGGCAAGCTTCTTGCTAGCGGACGTGGCACTTATCTCACGCAGGTAAAAAGCTAAAAGCGAATGAGCGACGCGCAGCTGCCGGTTGGCGGCCAGATCTTCCTCGATCATATCGGGCATTTTGTCCGCGATATTGACTCTGCCAATGCGGCGCTGAAGCAATGCGGCTTTTTGACAACACCATTTTCGGTGCAGACCGCACCGACGGGACCGGATGGCGCGATGCAGCCCACCGGCACGGGCAATATCTGCACTATGCTGCGCAGCGGCTATCTGGAATTTCTGACAAAGACAACGGAGACACCGCTCGCCGCCGAATTAGAGGCCGCCATTGACCGATGGCCCGGTGTCCATCTCGCCGCGTTCGCCGTCGCGCAGCCGGAAGCGACTTACAAACGGCTCTTGCAAGCCGGCATCGACATGCGGCCCCTCGTTCATATGCGCCGTCCTGTTGAGACGGAAAACGGCAAGGGCGAAGCGCGGTTTACGGTTTTGCGGCCCAAGCCCGGCGTCATGGCAGAAGGGCGCATTCAGCTTCTGACGCATCATACCGAGAAAGAGGTCTGGCAGCCGCGCTGGCTCAGTCATCCCAACGGCGTGCTTGGTCTGCTCGGGACACTCATCGTCACTGCGGACTTGGAAGACGCCGCTGCCCGCCTCGAACGGCTGCTCGGCCTTACCCCAAAACGTCATAGCTACGGCATTCGCTTTGCTCTGGACAGGGGATATCTCGAACTTCTCTCGCCTGATGCGGCTGAGCCCGTTGTCGGCAAACCTCCCGGCATTCCCTGGATCGCCTCATATGCTCTACGGGTCGAAAACCTCAAGCTCACCGCCGATTTCATGAGCAAGGCCGGCATTCCCACAAACAGGCTTCGGAACGCCCTGATTGCGCGGTTTCCTGACGCAATCGGGGTGGGATCATGGATTTTCGTTGAAGATGTGGCCGATTTACCGTGGAATAGAGTGTCAAGCTAGGTAACAGCGGACTCAAGGACGGAGCGAGCATGACACTCAGCTATAAAAAACTTTATGCGGCAGGCCGCTCGCCCGTTCTGGCGCGAAACATTGTCGCCACATCGCAACCGCTTGCCGCGCAAGCCGGCATGAGGATGTTGCTTAACGGCGGAAATGCCGCCGACGCCGCTCTGGCGACCGCAATGACCTTGTCGATTGTCGAGCCGACCGGTAACGGCCTTGGATCGGATGCCTTTGCGATCATCTGGGATGGCAAAGAGCTGCACGGCCTCAATGCATCGGGCCGGTCACCCGCAGCCTGGTCGCCCGAGAGATTTTCGTCTCACCAGACCATGCCAAAACGCGGATGGGACAGCGTTTCGGTGCCGGGCGCGATCTCGGCCTGGCAGGAGATATCCGGGCGTTTCGGCAAATTGGATTTCGCCGATCTGTGCCAGCCCGCTATCGATTATGCACGGGGCGGTTTTCCGGTCTCGCCAATCATCTCAGGCATTTGGGAGGTCGGCGCGCGTGACCTGAAAGATCAGCCCGGTTACGCCGAGACTTTTATGCCGAACGGACGTGCGCCCAAAGCAGGTGAGATTTTCGCCAATCCCCGCGGAGCCGATACGCTTGAGCTGATCGCGGAGACAAAAGGCGAGGCCTTTTATCGAGGCACGCTGGCTGAGAGAATGGCCGCTCATTCGGCGCAGCATGGCGGAGCGATGACGCTGGACGATCTCGCAAATCACCGCGCGGATTGGTGCGGCACCATCAGTACAGGCTTCGGCGATTGTATCCTTCACGAGATCCCGCCCAACGGCCAGGGCATTGTTTCCTTAATCGCGCTGGGAATTCTTCGCCATCTCGGCCTTGACCGTTTCGGTCCCGACGATGCGGATGCGCTGCATCTGCAGATCGAGGCGACAAAACTCGCTTTTGCTGACGCCTATGCCTATGTCGCCGATCTGGACGCCATGCGCGACGTCACCCCTGCCGACCTCCTGTCAGATGGATATCTGGCCGAACGCGCAAAGCTGATTTCCGAAACCCGCGCGCAAGTTTTCAGCCAGGGCACTCCTGGGCGAGGCGGCACGGTCTATCTGACTGCTGCCGACGAAAGCGGGATGATGGTGTCGTATATCCAATCGAACTATATGGGCTTCGGCTCCGGCGTCGTCGTGCCTGGAACCGGCATCAGCCTGCAAAATCGCGGTACTGGCTTTACGCTCGACCCCGGACATCCGAATGAGGTTGGCGGTGGCAAGAGGCCGTTCCAGACGATCATCCCCGGCTTCCTTATGGGGGCTGACGGCGCGCCGATCATGACAGTCGGCGTAATGGGCGGCCCGATGCAGCCGCAAGGTCATCTGCAGATGGTTCTGCGGACCCAGCTTTGGGGACAGGATCCGCAGACGGCGGTCGATGCGCCGCGCTGGCATGTGCTCTCTGGCCTTGATGTCGCTGCTGAAATGCCGATGGGCGAGGCAACGATCTCCGCATTGCGCTCCAAAGGGCATAATATCGTGGTAGAGGAGCCGGACCCGATCAATTTCGGCTTTGGCGGCGCTCAGCTGATCGCAAGGAAGGGCGATGCCTATATTGCCGGCTCCGACCCGCGCAAGGACGGCTGCGCGATCGGGTTTTAGCACATCGCGGTAACCCGAAGTGAATTTGCTTAAGGGCTGTAAAGCGGGATGAGTAAGGATGAGTACCGTTTTTCACCGTAAGTT
>CAZMAC010000208.1:1259-5727 GCA_964564085.1 uncultured Hyphomicrobiaceae bacterium | reverse complement strand
CGAGCTGGCAAGCAATGACGGTTATCTTCTGCAGCATTTTCTCCCGCTTGGCGTGCCCGTCCTTGGCATCGAACCCGCTGTGAATGTTGCTCAGGTCGCGATCGATAAGGGCATTCCGTGCGTTACCGAATTTTTCGGCGTTGAGCTGGCAAAACGTCTGGTTACGGAAGGCAAGCAAGCCGATCTCATTGCCGGCAACAACGTCCTCGCCCAGGTGCCCGATCTGAATGATTTCGTCGGCGGTATGACGATCCTGCTTAAGCCGGAGGGCGTTATCACGCTGGAATTCCCCCATCTGGAAAAACTGATGGCGGAGAACCAGTTCGATACAATCTACCATGAACATTTCTCTTACTTTTCTTTGACAACCATCGACAAAATGGCCGAGCGCCATGGCCTGAAAGTTATCGATGTCGAGGAGCTGTCGACGCATGGCGGCTCGTTGCGGGTCTATCTCGCCCACAAGGCGGCCTCTCACGCGCCCTCACCAGCCGTCGGCGCATTGCTGGAACGGGAAGAAAAGCTTGGCTTCCGCAATATCGCCGCCTATTCCGCCTTTGCCGAGCAGGTCAAGGCGACAAAACGCAAGCTGCTCGCCGCGCTTATCGCGATCAAGGATGACGGCAAAAGTATTTGCGGATATGGCGCACCGGGTAAGGGTAATACGCTGCTGAACTATTGCGCGATCGGCACCGACTTTCTGGACTTCACGGTGGACCGCAACCCCTACAAACATGGCCGCTTCACGCCTGGGATGCATATCCCGATCCTGCCGCCTGAGGCGATTGATCAGGCCAAGCCGGATTACATCTTCATCCTGCCCTGGAATTTGAAGCGGGAAATCATGCAGCAAATGTGCCATGCCGGCGATTGGGGCGCAAAATTCATTGTGCCAATTCCGGAAGTCACCATCATCGACCCGAAGGACATTTCGTCATGAAAGTCGTCTTATTTTGCGGCGGACTCGGCACCAGAATCCGCGAATATTCAGAAAGCATCCCCAAGCCTATGATCCCGGTCGGTCATCAGCCGATCCTTTGGCATATCATGCAGTATTATAGTGATTACGGGCATCGCGATTTCGTCCTCTGCCTCGGCTACAAAGCCAATATCGTCAAGGATTTTTTCCTGGATTACCGGCCGCATTCCTTTGCCGATTGTGTGGTGTCAAATCACGGCAAGGATATCGAATTCCTGAGCGAGCTACCTGAGGACTGGCGCGTTTCGCTGATCGATACCGGCATATGGCGCAATATCGGCGAGCGGCTCTGGGCGGTGCGCGATCACGTTGCCAACGAGGATATGTTTCTGGCGAATTACAGCGACGGGCTGTGTAACGTCAATCTCGACGACATGATCGACTACTTCAAAAAAAGCGACAAAATCGCCTGTTTCCTTACGATCCGCCCTCCCCTCACCTACCATCTCGTCAACGTCGACAATGGCGGTAATGTGCGTGAATTCGTCTCCTCAGACCGCTCCGATATCTGGATAAATGGCGGCTATTTCATCTTTAAACCAGCCATTTTCGATTACATGCAACCCGGTGAAGAACTGGTGCTGGAGCCGTTCAACCGGCTCATTAAGGACAATCAGCTCATAACCTATAAGCATGAAGGCTTCTGGCGGTCGATGGACACGCTGCGCGATCGGCAAATGTTGGAAGACCTCGTGGAGAAAGGCGATATGCCCTGGGTCGTCAAGGGCAATGGCGGTGGATTGTCTCCGAAAGTTCTGGCGACCGGCTCATGATCCCGCTTCAGCCCCAACAGAGCGACAAGGGACTGACTGTCCTTTGTCTCGGGGCGCATTCCGATGATATTGAAATCGGGGCGGGCGGCGCGATCCTTACCTGGCTCGCATCCGGCGCGCGTCTCAACATTCATTGGTGCGTCTTGAGCGCGATCGGCCCCCGCTCTGAGGAAGCCGCAGCCTCGGCGGAGGCATTTTTAGCGGGCGCACCTGAAAAATCCATCGAACTTGGGTCCCATCGCGACGGCTATTTTCCCTATTCACCCGATTTGAAAGACGGGTTCGAGGACTTAAAACGGCGCATTGAACCTGACATCGTGCTGACGCATCGCCGCGACGATGCCCATCAGGATCACCGCACAACCTGCCAGCTCACCTACAATACGTTCCGCAATCACCTGATCTTGGAGTATGAAGTTCCGAAATGGGACGGTGATCTCGGCCAGCCGAATTTTTACGTTCCTCTCAGCACTGACATTATGGAGCGCAAATGCGCGCTGCTCGATGAGTATTTCGGCACACAGCGTTCAAAAGACTGGTTTGACGCCGATACGTTTCAGGGCCTGGCCAGACTGCGCGGTATGGAATGCCGTGCGCCGGAACGCTACGCGGAAGGCTTTTTCATGCGGAAAGCCATGCTCGATATTAATGCTGCCCGTTAAAACACAATCGAAAGAAGCTGGCGATTCTGCAGTTTCGCGGCGACGCGTCATTCCGGCTTTGCGCCGCCGGGAGACCATCCCTTGGGCGCGAGTTCGAATCCAGCGAACTCAAAACCGGGAGCGACGGTACAGCCAGTCAGCGTCCAGGCGCCCAAACTCAGTGCAGATTGCCAGGCGTCTGCCGACACAACCGCTTGCGGACGCTCCCCCTTTGTCAAATCATTACCCAGGCGGATGATATCGGGCTTAGCATTTTCAGTCACGATATGAAGCTCAAGCGGCGCGCCTGCGTAAAAATGCCAGATTTCAACCGCATCGACGCGGTGCCAGTGACAGTGCTCGCCCTCGGCCAACAAAAAATAGATCGCCGTCGAAACCGATCGTCCACCTGCTTGTTTCGGATCGCGGAACGTCTCACGGAAATGCCCGCCTTCCGGGTGCGGCTGTAGATCGAGCAGCTGTATCATCTCTTCAGCGCTTTTCATTGCGGCTATTCCTGGTTGTTCAATTTTAAACAAGAATGACGATTCTAAGGTCAATACATCTTCCAATAGTTGAAGTCTCTTGACTTCGCCCCGCTTCGCGCGTATCCGCATCGACGGGACACTCCGCCCCAACGCGGAGCTACTATCTGGAAGGGTAGATAACATGACCATGCCTCAACCGGCCGCGCGGCCGCGCCTACCTTATTTTTCTTCCGGTCCTTGCGCGAAACGTCCCGGCTACTATCTCACAAATCTGAAAAACGCCACGCTCGGCAGGTCTCACCGCTCCAAGGAAGGCAAAGCCAAGCTCAAGCTCGCAATCGATAAGACACGGGACATTCTCGGCGTTCCCAGCGACTATCTTGTTGGCATTACGCCCGCCTCCGATACGGGGGCTTTTGAGATGGCGATGTGGTCGCTGCTCGGCGCACGCGGCGTCGATGTCCTGGCTTGGGAAAGCTTCGGCAGCGGCTGGGTGAGCGACATCGTCAAAGAGCTGAAACTTGACGATCTACGCAAGATCGAGGCCGATTATGGCGCCTTACCTGATCTGGCGCAGGTCGATTTCGCCCGCGATGTCGTCTTTACCTGGAACGGCACAACGTCGGGTGTAAGAGTGCCGAACGGCGAATGGATTCCGGAGGATCGCGAAGGGCTAACGCTCTGCGATGCAACGTCGGCTGCGTTCGCGCAGGATCTGGCTTGGGACAAACTCGATGTCACAACCTTTTCCTGGCAAAAAGTGCTCGGCGGAGAAGCGCAGCACGGGATTATCATTCTGAGCCCGCGCGCCGTCGAACGGCTCGAGAGCTATATGCCGCCCTGGCCAATGCCAAAAATTTTCCGGCTGGTCAAAAAAGGCAAGGTCGATATGGCGTTCTTTGAGGGCGCAACGATCAACACGCCGTCAATGCTATGCGTGGAAGATTATCTCGATGCGCTGCATTGGGCCGAAAGCATCGGCGGCCGGGCTGTTTTGTTCGCTCGCGCTGACGGCAATGCAAAGGCGATTGCCGATTGGGTCGAGCGCACGCCCTGGATTGCTTTTCTTGCTGATCAGCCTGAGATTCGGTCCAATACATCCGTCTGCCTGAAGATCGTCGATCCTGACATTCTAGCCGCATCCGCCGATACACAGGCGGCAATTGCCAAACAGATTGCATCCAGCCTGGAAAAGCTCGGCGTGGCCCTGGATATCGCCTCTTATCGCGATGCGCCGCCGGGCTTACGAATATGGGCCGGAGCGACGGTTGAGAGGTCCGATCTTGAAGCCCTCATGCCCTGGCTCGACTGGGCCTTCGTAAACGCCAAAGCGGAGATGGCGAAAGCCGCTTAAGGCACTTCGGACCAAACCCTGACGAATTTCCAAATTGACCTTAAATTTTAGGAGACCAGCTCTATGGCCCCGCGCGTTTTAATTGCCGACAAGCTTTCCTCCCTTGCTCAGAAGGTTTTCGATGAGCGGGGGATCGAGACCGAGACAAAGATCGGCCTGGACAAGGACGAGCTCGCGTCGATCATCGACACTTATGACGGCCTTGCCGTGCGATCGGCGACGAAAGTCACCGA
>CAZMAC010000208.1:0-1249 GCA_964564085.1 uncultured Hyphomicrobiaceae bacterium | reverse complement strand
CCAGTGTCAATGACCGGCTGAAAGTCATCGGCCGGGCCGGGATCGGCGTGGACAATATCGATGTGCCCGTCGCGACGGCAAAAGGCATCATCGTGATGAACACGCCGTTCGGAAATTCGATCACGACCGCAGAACACACCATTTCCATGCTGATGGCGCTCGCCCGGCAAATTCCGGCGGCTGACCGTTCGACCCAGACCGGCAAATGGGAGAAATCCAAATTCATGGGCGTCGAAGTGTCAGGCAAAACGCTCGGCATCATCGGCTGCGGGAATATTGGCTCCATCGTTGCCGACCGCGCGCATGGTCTTTCCATGAGAGTCATCGCCTACGATCCGTTTCTGACACCTGAGCGAGCCGTCGATCTTGGCGTGGAAAAGGTCGAATTGGACGAGCTGTTCCGGCGCTCCGATTTCATTACGCTGCATACGCCGCTAACCGATAAAACGAAATACATCATCGATACACCGGCCCTTGAGAAAATAAAAAAAGGCGTGCGCATTATCAATTGCGCACGGGGCGGGCTGGTCAATGAGGCGGCTCTTGCCGAGGCGATTGCGTCGGGCCTTGTTACCGGCGCAGCCCTCGATGTTTTCGAGACGGAACCGGCAAAAGAAAATCCGCTATTCGGCCTTCCAAATGTGATCTGCACGCCGCATCTGGGCGCATCGACCAATGAGGCGCAGGAAAATGTCGCCGTGCAAGTTGCCGAGCAAATGTCGGATTATCTGCTCAAAGGCGCGATTACCAACGCTATCAACTTTCCCTCGATCACGGCAGAGGAAGCCCCGCGCCTGCAGCCATTCATCCAGCTGGCCGAGCAGCTCGGCTCGTTTGCCGGTCAGCTCACCGAAAGCGGTCTGAAGCAGATCCGCATCGAATATGCCGGAGAAATCGGCGATCTGAACGCAAAAGCGCTGACGTCTGCTGCGCTTAACGGCGTTTTGCGCCCGCTCTTGCAGGACGTGAACATGGTCAGCGCACCCGTTATAGCACGCCAACGCGGTATAAAACTCGAAGAGGTCCGGCGCGGGCAGGAAGGTGCATACGAAACCTATATGCGTGTCACTCTGACGACGGAGCGCCAGTCACGGTCTGTTGCCGGGACCGTGTTCTCCGACAATCGGCCGCGCTTCATTCAGATCCACGGCATCGATCTGGAAGCGGAGCTGACGCGCTATATGCTGTACACAGAGAATAATGACAAGCCAGGCTATATCGGCGCCATCGGCACGGTTCTTGGCGATGC
>CAZMAC010000207.1:0-5781 GCA_964564085.1 uncultured Hyphomicrobiaceae bacterium | reverse complement strand
ATCCACTAGGTGAAATTATATCGCTATTCCAAAAAGAAATTTACGTTCAAAATAAACCTACATCGTCTATTTTCTATTTATTCGAATAATTGATTTTCCAATTACTATATTCCAATTTTGGATCTCTCTATAATCGCAAAACATATTTTACAAAACCATATTCAATAAACCGATTTTAACACCTTGCATTAAGCTCGAAAAAAAACTCATCATATTTATTAATGGGAGAAGAGGAGGCGTTGATGGTCCTAAGCCGCTTGATCTATCTCAGCCAACGGAATACTCGCATCGAATTGGATATTTACGATCTAATCTTTGTTAGCCGCAAGAATAACGCACGGGCGGAAATAACAGGATTTTTATTTTTCGACGGCCGTAATTTTGTTCAAGCGCTTGAGGGGCCGCGCGAAAACATCAGCAAAATTTACAGCCGAATTGTAAATGATACCCGCCATCGCGACGTAACCTTGATCTCTTGCACGGAAATAACAAACCGCGCTTTTCATCAATGGTCCATGGGGCTGCAAGAGGGACTGGATGACGCGACACGTCAGAACTTACTGAACATATTTTCATTGCAACAAATAAATTTAAGCGGGCTGACGGCGGAACAGGCCATGATTTTTCTTAAAAAAGTCTCCCGCATCACCGAGAAGCTCGACGAAATCGGCGCTATGATGTCCTTGAAATGTTAAACCGCATCTAATCCAAGCCTGCTATTCCGGCTCGATGATGTGAATATTCATATTGAGCAGATCATATGTTGATGGGATGGCGGGCCACTTCCGAGACGTTGCAGATTATCAACAAGGCGGTTGGCTTGTTTGACCAGCCCGTATGTTGGCTAGCGCCGACACACCCTGAATGTTAATATTCATTAGAAAAGATTTCAGATATGCAATTTCATATGGTTGTAAAACTATATCCGTTTACTGATTTAACCAGATATATTTCCTACTCATAATTTGGTTGTTACGCTGATCAGCAACAGGGATCTCAAAGAGACCATGATGACTATGACCGAAGGGATCGACACACCCGGTGGAGATCCATTCGCCGATTATGCTGCGGGTAGCCAGCGTTTCGATGAGATGGTCGACGCAAATGGCGCAGTTCGCGATCACTGGAAGGCTTTTGCGCGGCGTTTTCATTCATTTTCTCCGTCCAAACAAACGAATCGGTCAGAGAAATTGCGCCGTCTGGTCCGCGAAAACGGCATTGCCCAGGATTTGTTTGCTGAGGCTCACAGCACCGACGAGCCCTGGAGAATCGACCTTCTTCCACTGATCTTCTCGCCGGATGAATGGCAGTTTCTCGAGCGTGCGCTCAGTCAACGAGCCAGGCTTTTCAGCGCTATTCTCGAAGATCTCTACGGTGACCAGAAAATTTTGCAGGCAGGACATATCCCGCCGCAACTCATTTTGGGAGATCCCGCATTTTTGCGTCCAATGAGCGGCACCGAGTCCGGTCGAGGGCGGCTCGCTTATTACGCGGCCGATTTCGTCCGCGATGCCCAGGGCAATTGGCGGGTGATCGACAACCATACCGAGACTCTGGCAGGCATTGGCTTTGCGCTCGCAAATCGCCTCGTACAATCGCGTGTATCAAGCGATTTGTTTCTGGATGCAAAGGCCTTGAGACTGGCTCCCCATTTAGGCGCGATGCATGGCGAACTTCTGGCCCGGGCGGGACGGGAGGATGCAGCTGTCGCCCTCTTGACGCCAGGCGCACATCACGAGGACTATTTTGGACAAGCATTTATCGCGCGCTATTTGAGCCTTCTTCTCGTCGAGGGCGGCGATCTACGCGTCATGAGCAATCGCCTCTACATGAAAACGCTGGAGGGTCTTCGCCCGATCGATTTGATCGTTCGATGCGTGGCCGGTGATCAGGCCGACCCGCTTCAACTTGATCCAGGCGGCTTTCTGGGACCTGCAGGCTTTGTACAGGCTCTACGCAACAATGCGAATTTAGCCGTTAACACACTCGGTACGGCTGTCGTGGAGAATCGCGGATTTGGACCTTATCTGCCTGCCTTGTGTAATGTCCTTCTCGGCGAAAATCTGGCGGTTGAAGACCAACCCCGTTTATGGCTGGGCACGGACGCCGCCCGGCAATATGTGCGCGATAATCTTGAGACCGTCGTCCTTCGCCCGGTTCAGGAAGGAACCGGCCGCCCTGGCCGCCAGCAAGAAACCGTGTTCCCGTCCCGACTTTCCGTAGAGGAACAGGACCAGCTGCGCCGGATGCTACACGTCGATGGTTTTCGGTATGTTACGGAAAATCCGTCCAGCTTCGCCACCGTTCCGTCTTGGACAGCTCATGGGCTGGTCCCGCATAATTGCGTTGTCCGGCTTTTCGCAACATGGGTGGATGGTGAGTTTCAAGTCATGCCCGGCGGGGTCGCTCTTCAACTCGACACGACGGACGGTTTTGCCCTTTACGCGCCGAAAGGGTCCGCCCGGGATGTCTGGGTTGCATCATCCGATGCGGAAGCAACGGCTTTCAGCAGCCATCTGCGCACCAAACTTGACGCCCCTAAAATTTCGCGCGGGGGAACCGGGCTTCGTAGCCGGATTGCCGACAACCTGTTCTGGCTTGGCCGCTATGCCGAGCGCGCCGATTGGATCATGCGTCTGTTACGCGGCGCACTCAGCCGACTCGATCCCGACGCGGCCACATTTCAGAATAGAGAAACGGTGATCAAAGCGCTCGACATCCTTCTTTCCAAGGATGAGGAGCTTCTCACCTTTCAGCAAAAAGACGCCGCAATCGAACAACGGGCCCGCGCCTTGATGTCGGGACGCGGGCGCGTCTACGGGCTTATTCAAACACTGAACAATTTCCACCGCGTCGCAAGTCTGATTAGAGACCGTCTCTCCGTGGAGCTTTGGCGGACACTTCAAGCCTTCCAAACGTCCCCCTTGTGGACAGGAGATGCCGAGCCGCAAAGCCTTGGCGAAGCACTCGATCATCTCGATCAGGGCATCGCAACACTCGCAGCTTTCAATGGTATGGCTGCGGAGAATATGACGCGCAATTATGGCTGGACTTTTCTGGAAATTGGACGCCGGTCGGAACGCGCATTTAATCTTTCAGAGCTTTTAGCAACCCTTTTTGATGTCCGTGAGAATGAGGCCAATGAAGCTGCGAATTCGACATTTGCGCTCGAAGTCGCCGACAGCATCCTGACTTATCGGTCCCGATACTTATTTGCCCCCGTTCTTCCACTCGTCCTCGATTTACTTCTGGCCGACGAGTCCAATCCGCGCAGCATCGCTTTCCAGCTCGCAGCGATTTCAGACCATCTCGACGATTTGCCCAAAAGTCCGGAGGAACCGCCGCAGACGGAAGAACGCAAATTGATTCTGGATTTATTGACGCGCGTGCGTCTCGCAAATGTTCAAACGCTCGGCGTGGCCGACGAAACCGGTCAGCGTTCTGACTTTAAAGGCTTGTTTAACCAACTGGTGGCAGGCTTGCCCGAATTGACTTCAGCGATCACGCGGCGCTATTTCAGCCTTACAGAAGACGAGATGACGCGAATTCGTCCAAGCCTTGGGCCCCGGCCATGATGTTCGATGTCAGCCACAAGACCGTCTATCGTTACACGGCTCCTGTCGCACAGGCTCATCACCTTTTGCACCTTGCCCCTCGCGGTCACGAACGCCAGCGGATTATCCGTCACAAACTCTCGATCGAGCCCGCTCCCGCATCGCGTAGAGACTATACGGATTATTTCGGCAATCCGGCCTCCACGGCCGCAATCGAAAGCAGCCATTCAGAGCTTTTGATCTATTCCCGCACCGTCATCGATGTCAATGCACCGCAAGAAATCGACTTATCGGCCTCAACGGCCTGGGAGGAGGTTGTGGCAGAGCTTGCACCTCAAAAAAGACCGTATGATGTAGATGTCGTCCAATATCTCATGCCATCCCCGCAGGTCACACTCACGCAAGAGCTGATCGATTTCGCCCAGCCGTCCTTTACGCCCGGCCGTCCGATACTTGAATGCGCTCAAGATTTGACTGCCAGGATTTTCAATGAATTCGCTTATGACGATGCGGCAACCGATGTCGCCACTGCCATCGATCAGATCCTAGAAATTCGCCGCGGCGTTTGCCAGGATTTCGCGCATCTCCTGATCGGTGCGATGCGTTCATTCGGTCTGCCTGCGCGCTATGTCAGCGGCTACCTTCTGACCCACCCTCCAGAAGGCAAAGAAAAGCTCGTCGGCGCGGACGCCTCACATGCCTGGGTCTCTGTTTGGTCGCCAGGCTTGGGATGGGTGGATTTCGACCCGACGAATAATATCATTCCGCAAGATGAGCATATAACCATTGCCTATGGCCGGGATTTTCAGGATGTCAGCCCGGTTACCGGCGTCCTGCTGGGCGGCGGTACGCATCAGATTGAGGTGTCGGTCGACGTCGTCCCGGCACTTGCCGCCAGCGTAGAATAGCCTCGTTTTCTATGATCACGACAACCGAACCGGCGCATAAGCCAATCCAGGACTCTATCTGCCACCTGCTCCCATTGCGAACGGCCGTGAGTATTCTGAGCAGGAGTGCTCACCAACAAATTGAAATTGGTATATAGAATAGGGGCGGAGAACAATTCATGACGGCAAAATCAGAAAGACCTGCTCCGCTTTCGGGC
Source organism: uncultured Hyphomicrobiaceae bacterium (assembly GCA_964564085.1). Classification (GTDB taxonomy): domain Bacteria; phylum Pseudomonadota; class Alphaproteobacteria; order Rhizobiales; family Rhodomicrobiaceae; genus JAHQVI01. The sequence continues at coordinate 1,122 of CAZMAC010000207.1, read as the reverse complement.
GTTACATCGATCGTTCTCACAGCGGCTGCCATCATTGTCGGTCTTGTCTATGGACAACCGTTTCTGATCCCGGTCGTCATTGCGCTTTTGATCGCCACGCTGATTGGAGCGGGCGCCGACCGTCTGGAGCGATTAGGGCTCCACCATTCGCTCGCCATGATCGGAGCAGTGTCGGTCATCATCATTGCCATCGCCGGAATATTTGATGTGCTTGCGAGTCAAGCCGATGCCGTCACGCAGGCCTGGCCGCGTTATCTCCAACGGCTTGAAAATTTGGCCAATCAGGCCTTGACCTTCGTCGGACCGGAAATCTCGGGCAGGATCACTGAAGCCTTAAGAAATCTCGAACTGACTCGGCAAATTCCCGGCCTTGTCGGCTCGGCAGGACAATTTCTCGCGAGTGTTGCGCTTGTTGCAATTTACGTCGGATTTCTTCTTGCCGAACGCGGGCGGCTATCCGGAAAGATCGACCGCATGTTCGCCAGCACTGAGCGAACGGCCCAGGTCCATCGCGCCATTTCAGATATCTCGGAGAGCATCCGTCGATATATCTGGATCAAAACGATCATGGGCCTACTCACCGGAACAGTCAGCTATATTGTTTTGAAAGTCCTCGGGGTTGATTTTGCCGAAACCTGGGCCTTGATCATCTTTTTGCTTAACTACATCCCAAGCGTCGGGTCTGCGCTTGGCGTCGTCTTTCCGGCTTTACTGGCTTTGTTGCAATTCGAAACAACCTGGCAGTTCCTGATCATTGCCGTGGTGCTTTCGGGCGCTCAGATTGTAATCGGCAATGTCATCGAGCCCACATTCATGGGCCGGACACTGAATTTGAGCCCGTTTGTCGTGATCGCCTCGCTGGCGTTTTGGGGCATGATCTGGGGTGTTGTCGGAGCCTTCCTCAGCGTTCCGATGACCACCGCGCTGGTTATCGCCTGCAGCCATATTCCCTCATACCGCTGGATCGCCGTCCTGCTCTCCAGCGACGGACAAATTGGGACTGAGGACGCCGAGATCGAGGAAAGGGACGTCGCGAGCGAGCAAGGGACAGTATCTCGATAAGCAGGCAAATCTGGATCAAAAAAAAGCCTCCAGATCGGGCGCTTCCAGACTGCTGACAAA
>CAZMAC010000206.1:0-5785 GCA_964564085.1 uncultured Hyphomicrobiaceae bacterium | reverse complement strand
CCACTTCACCTGAAAGCGCGCATGTGGAGCACGGCGGTGATGCCGATATGGGCGCCCAGATGTTTGGGATCGGCGGCGATGGTGAGCATGGCTTCCGCGCTGGCCTTGAACAAGAGATTGTAGACGATGCGCTTGTTCTGATAGGCGATCCGGGCGATTGGAGCGGGCAGCGTGAAGACCACATGGAAATACGGCACGGCAAGCAGTTCGGCTTCCCGTTTGGCCAGCCATTCCCGTGCCGCCGCGCCCTGGCATTTGGGGCAATGCCTGTTGCGGCAGCTGCGATAAAAGACCTCGAGGTGGCCGCAGTCCTCGCAGCGCACGACATAGCCGTCGCGCCGGAGGCGCGCTACCGCAAAAATGCGCACCTTTGGTGCGACGCGCTGCCGTGCGGCAATGCTCGATGGCTGACATCACCTTGAGCTGCGCAAGATCAACCCTCGTTCAATTGAACGAGGTCAAGTTGATCTCTCTTGATAGGTTAGAGCAACTGTCCGCGTCCATTTGGACGCGCGTTGCTCTGGGCTCACATGTCCGGCATTGGCCTTGCGCCATGCCGTGCCGTGATGCCGGAAGATGTCGGCGACCTCCAGTGCGGGGCGGTCCACGGCCACCAGATCATTCGCGCTTCTGGCCTGCGAGCGGCGTCAACCGGTCGAGTGGGCTCATCACCGAACGGATCGTGTTCGTGGCGACCTGCGTATAAAGTGCGGTCGTCTTCAGCTCGGCATGTCCCAGCAAAACCTGGATTACGCGAATGTCGATGTTCTGCTCTAGAAGATGTGTGGCGAAGCTGTGCCGCGTCGCGCTTGACAAGCGCGCCTCCGGCGCGACGTGTGCATCGACACGCGTTTGTCGATCTCCGCGGCCTCGGCGGCGAAATGGATTACGCGATCGAGTTGGCGCCCGGAGATAGGATTGACCGGGTTGCGGCCAGGAAACAGCCAGCCTTGCGGCCGTGCGATCAGCCACCACTTCCGCAAAAGCTCAAGCAGGCATGGCGATAGCATCGCATTGCGATCCCGGCGCCCCGTCAGGGAAGCGACGAGGGTTAGTATAAGTTGCCGGGTAGGGGCGGGGATAACTCGGCAGGGGAATTCATCGATCATGGTGAATGGAAGGTTAAACGTCGAGGCCAGCCTGTAGCCCGGATTGAGCACAGCGTAACCCGGGAGAGATTGACGGGTCCCCCCGGATTTCGCTGTGCTCAATCCGGGCTACAGGCTGGATACTTTGACGCCTATTCCGATTGATTGAAATCAAGGACGTCTCTCGCTGCGCCGACGACACTTCGGCATGGCTGAAAACTTCAAGATTCGTGAAAGCCGCAAGCAGGACCTGGATGTTGTTAAGGACATCTATTCGGCCGCATTCCCCGACGAAGAGTTGCGGCCCTTGGTGCACGCCCTGTTTCATGAAAAGACCGGCGTACTTTCACTTGCAGCATGCATTGACAACGTCATCGTTGGGCATGTGGCTTTCACTATGTGTAAGGTATCCGGTCAAACTGAGAGGGTGGCGCTTCTTGGTCCGCTCGCAGTAAAGCCGGCCCAGCACAGCCAGGGCATAGGTAGCGCGCTTGTCCTTGAGGGGCGGCGATTGCTTACCAATGACGGAGTCGTCAGTATCTACGTCCTTGGAGATCCGAACTATTATAGTCGCTTTGGCTTTATTCCCGAAGGAGAGGTATTGCCTCCATATCCTTTGCCGGAGGAATGGCGCTGCGCCTGGCAATCGCTTAATCTACATAGGCTTAACAGACCGCTCCATGGAAAACTACGCATTCCATCAGCGTGGGCCGAACCGGCTCTCTGGGCACCATAATAAAAGGCGATTACCGCACCGCGGCGAACGTCGATTCCGGGTTATGAGCTGACGATCTCTAAAGCCGGCAACGAGGCGCGAGCTGACATTTCAAGCAGAATATGAAGACCGCTCATCATCCGAAATCCGCTACCCCGCCGCCAATCCCGGCAAGGGCGATGCGCCGAACAGCCAGGTATGGAAATGTAAAAGCGCCGCCCAGATCACGACGGCGACGCCGATGCGCCACCAGCCAATTGCGCTCAAGCTGAATTTTGCGCGGCCTTGCAGGATTGCGAGAAACGGCAGGAAAGACGTCTTAGCCTCAAAGCGCGCCCAGCCTTCGCCCAGCTCACGGCGCTTGCGCTGCTCCTGCAGATAGGCGCCGCCGAGCGCTGTGATCGCGAAGAGGCCGTAAAACCAGAAGCCGCGCCAATTGGGCTGACTGATCAGATGCACGATCGCCCAAAGGCCGAATGCCCACATGCCGGGATGGCGCGTAATGGCGAAAACGCCGCTGCCGATGTCGGGGCGGCCCAAGAGCTCGCCGCCTTTCGGAACGCTGGGGTTGGGTTGGGAGAATGCGCCAACGAGCAGCACCGCGGCAAAAAGCAGCAAAGCCGCCTTTACCCAGGGCCACCAACCCGGATACACCCAAAGCGGGACATCATAGGCGGTGGCGTTGAATGCAGTCACCCACCACCAGATCAGCGCCAGGGAAATGACGGAATATATTCCGAGATACACCTGCTCGCCCACTGCATTGATCGCCGCGCCGCGCAAGGGCGTGCCCGGCAAGAAGTGAATGCCCATAAACAGCAATCCGGCCAAGGCAAGCATTTCCATCGTTTATCTCCCGGTCTTGATCGGCGGGCCTCAGCTGGCCCCGCGAAAGAGCACATTTTGAAACGTCTAAAGCCGCCTCAGCGTTAACGTTACGCGAGGGTGAATTTATGTCGCAATCGAGATGGGTTTTGCAATGATGTAAAGTGAACGAGAAACAAGGACGTGGGACTTTGGGTAAGAATAAGCGTGATAGAGTGACTTCGCCCTGCATCGATGTCTGCGAAGATATTCGGGGCGTCTGCATTGGTTGCGGACGGACGAAGAAGGATAAGAAAGCCTGGAAGAAGACGGAAAGCGAAGCGGAGCGGCGCGCTCTGGTGGAGGTGTGTCTTCACAAGACCAGGGAGCTGGGCGTACAGGGCCTGTGGCTGCGCGAATATCGGCGGAAATGTTTGAAGAAGGGCGCTGAGTGGCCGTTGGCCGATCTTGAACTGACGTCCGACACTGCAGACGTTTCTTAAGCTTGAGGCTTTAGCATGAAAAAGCCGCAGTCATTCACGCTGCGGCTTTTTGTTTTGCATGGAATTGAATTTAGGCGTTCAGATGCGCGCGCAGCATCCAGGCGAATTTGTCGTGGACATTGGCGCGCTCGATCGCGAGATCGTTGGTCACAACGTCACCATGCTGATCGGCAAGCTCGGCAAGCGCACGAAGCGTCGATGACAAGGTTTCCTGGTCCAATTTCAAAATTTCGACCATGGCTTTCGCATCCATCTTGCCATCGGATTCGCTGATGGCGCTGCGCTTCAGGAACTCCCCGTAACGCCCATCCGCATGGCCTTCAAGCGCCTTGACCCGCTCGGCCAGATCGTCCTGAGCCTCGAAATGATCCTCATACATTTTCTGGAAGAGATCATGCAAAGCACCGAATGACATGCCCGTGACGTTCCAGTGGTAATTCTGCGCCAACAGCGTTGCCACGGCCGATTCCGAAATGGATTGATGCAGCGCAACGATAAGATCCGCTTTAGCATCATGGGCAATTTCAACTTGAATATTCTTCATCGTTTCAACTCCTTCGGTTTAAAACTCAGTCTTGTGATGGTTCCGGCTCTGCCGAGCCTTTTATTGAGGCGGCTGTAAGCAAATGCGAGGCCAAGCCTTTTGCAAGAAACATCAATCTCCGGCGGCCTCCAGGGGCAATTCGCGACTCCATTAAATAGCGGGCACTGACGTAATCATTGGAATGAATCGACTGCAACAAGCGCGCTATCCACATCTCATCGCCGCTCACAGCCTCTGACTTGGCGTTGAATAGAACGAGACGGCGCCGGGCAAAGAGCTGTACGCCTTGAAAAAAGGCAGTTGCATAGCGCTCCAGCGCCGTACTGTCGCTCGTTGCGATCAATAAGCAGCCATGATCGAAATCTTGCTGCCCCGTCAATTGCACGTCGCGCCACAAGCCCCGCAACCGGCGAATGAGGTGACGTGTCTCCTCATTTAGGGTCGTGTGCTCAAGGGGTGCGCTTCCATCTCCTCTAAAAGGAATAACGCGCCCGTTGGTTCCCTCGCTCTCCAAATCAAAACCTGCATAGTGGTGATCGACAGCGCTGAAAGACATATGAAATCCAAGACCGTGATACAACGGCACCCGATTTGGGACGTGCTGATTGCTGAAGGTCATCTGCGCTGAATGCATTGCCAGCCTCTCTCTAATCCGCATATATTAGAACAATTCTAAAAATCAAGCGCCTTTCAAAGAGGGATATTGCGTTGAAACAATTTGCCCAACTCTCGGACCAGGAAATCCTGGCACTCGCTATTTCCGTCGAAGAAGAACATGCCCGCATTTACCGGGACTATGCCGACGGGCTGAAAGAGAATTTCCCGGCTTCGGCGAAGGTCTTTATCGAGCTCGCCGAGGAGGAGGACGAGCATCGCGGCTGGCTGATCGATCTTTATCGTAAGAAATTTGGCGAGCACATCCCGCTGATCCGCCCGCAGGACGTCAAAGGCTTCGTCCAGCACCGGCCTTTATGGCTGGTCCGGCCGCTCGGACTGGATACTGTGCGGCGCCAGGCGGAGGAAATCGAATATGAAACGCGGCTGTTTTATGAGAAGGCCGTGACGCGCACGACCGATGCGGCGACGCGCAAACTGCTTGGCGATCTGGCGGCCGCCGAGCGGGAACATGAATCGCTGGCGGAGCGGCTGACCGAGTTGCATTTGACGGGTTCGGCGCGCGATGAGGAGGAGCAAACCCGCCAGCGCATGTTTGTGCTGCAGGTGGTCCAGCCGGGCTTGGCCGGCCTGATGGACGGATCGGTCTCGACTTTGGCGCCGCTCTTTGCCGCCGCTTTCGCCACGCATAATACCTGGGAGACGTTTCTGGTCGGCATGGCGGCCTCGGTGGGTGCGGGTATTTCCATGGGATTTGCCGAGGCTTTGTCCGATGACGGCTCGCTGACCGGGCGCGGCAAGCCATGGATCCGCGGCATTATTACCGGGCTGATGACCACGATCGGCGGTGTCGGCCATACCATCCCTTATTTGATCGGCGATTTTACCATTGCGACGACGATCGCGATCCTGGTGGTGATGGTCGAGCTGTGGGTCATCGCGTGGATTCGCGCGCGCTATTTGGATACGCGCTTTTTACGCGCGGCCTTCGAGGTCGTTGTCGGCGGGCTGATTGTGTTCGCGGCAGGCGTGTTAATTGGGAGCGCTTAAAGTCCGGCTGTAAAAAACAATTTACCTTTGACGAACAAAACCTCTATTTTTCATCTAGCAAGAAGCTTTAATTTTGGCTTGCACTTGGCTTGAGAAAACTGTCACAATTTGTTTAAAATTGATTTGCAGCTTAATTGAACCTTCAGCGGGGTGCCAAAGTCAATATTTTATGTTGATTTAACGTCAACAACGCCGAGTAGATTTTGCCAGATGATTATAAACACCATAAACGATCGAAATGCCCGATAATTTTAATCAAGATATTATATTTGAAGCTCGAAATTTTCTTTATGAAAATTCATCAAAATATTTGACTCTTCTGAGGGATATAAAAAACTTCATCGAAAAATTGAGGACTGAGCGGGCACCAGATCAAATCTATAGGTATTATTCAAGAAAGGACAATCGTCATGAAAATGATGAGTTTAAGAGTATCGAAAAAACCGTAGAAAAACTTGTGAAATGG
>CAZMAC010000205.1:0-5802 GCA_964564085.1 uncultured Hyphomicrobiaceae bacterium | reverse complement strand
ATTGTTCGCAACATAAAGCGACTGCAGATCATTCGAGCCTACAACGATCACCTTTTGGCACATGTCGCGCGCGATCGGCAGGCCGAAACCCCCGCAGACAACGTCGCCAAGGAAATCGAGGAGAACATAATCGAAGCCCCAATCGTGAAAGCCGAGCTTTTCAAGTAGCTCGAAACCATGAATGATACCGCGACCGCCGCAGCCCCGCCCGACTTCCGGTCCACCCAGTTCCATTGCAAAGACACCGTCACGCTTAAAGCAGACATCGCCGATTGCAACTTGAGCGCCTTCGAGTTTCTTCTTCGAGGAGGTCTCGATAATTGTGGGGCAGGCGCGGCCGCCGAAAAGCAGAGAGGTGGTGTCGCTTTTTGGATCGCACCCGATAAGCAAAACGCGCTTGCCCTGCTGCGCCATCATGTAAGACAGATTGGCCAGCGTGAAGCTTTTGCCGATGCCGCCCTTGCCGTAGATGGCAATAATCTGTGTTTCCTTGGCCGCTTTCTCGGAGGTTTCGTCCGTCTCCTCCGATATGTAAGCGCCATAATCAACGGCTTCCTCGCGGCGCGAATTCACATCGAAAATCGTCGTCATGAGGCAGGTCTCCAATCCAGAATCATTTTCAGGCAGCCCGGATCGTCAAAAGCAGTGCGATAGGCGTGTTCCGCCTCGCTGGCCGAGCGCCGGTGTGTAATGAGGCCGTCAAGTGAGAGTTGGCTTGTTTCAGCCAATTTCGTGACAGCTAGAAGATCAACCGGTTGCCATTGTGCGGCAACGGCAATGCGTGCTTCGCGCATAAATGCCGGCGGAAAAGCGAAGCTTAGGGGCTGTTCATAAAACCCGGCGAGTACGATCTCACCGCCACGCGCGAGCCTCCCGATGAGAGTGTCCAGCAATGACGAATCACCGCTGACATCGCAGATTGTGCCGTAGTCACTGCTTGTATCGCTGTCCGGATCGATGACCTGGTATCCTGCCACGCCGATGCGGCGCTTTTTATTCGTTTCCCAGACTGTGGGCTGGCCGCCTTCGAGACACGCAATGCGCGCAATCAGACGGCCAAGCACGCCATGCCCAACGATGAGATCCGGCGGGCCGGAGCTTGAGGCTTTAACCGCATGATAAGCTGTTGCCGCTAAAGCCAGCAGCGTACCGTTCTCAGCGATAGTATCGGAAAGCAGGGTCACGCGAGCGCCGTTGACAACGGCCCGCGAAGAAGCCCCGCCGAATAGTCCGCGTACCGGGCCATAGCAATTGGCGCCGGGAACGAAGACACGCTCACCAACACTGCGCCCCGAGTTGGGGCCTGCCTCAACGATACGGCCGACAGACTCGTAACCCGGCACAAGCGGATAACCCATGCCGGGAAAATCCGGCATCCGTCCTGTCCATAAAAGACGCTCTGTGCCGGTGCTGATGCCGGTCCACTCCATATCGACGACGACATCGCTGTCGCCGGGAGCGGACAATTCGAGCGAGCCGAGAACCAGCTGGTTCGGCTTCTCGAATATGACGGCAAGGCTTTCCATCCACGGCCCCCTTTTCGCTCAAAAACTGATTAGCCATTGAACAATTTCACATGTGTAAGGTTAACTTGACACACAAAACTGTCAACACAAATTGTCGCAGATCAGTCTTTTCGTGGATGAACAGCAAGAAGATTTGTCAATATCGGTCGTCTCGTTGGAATAATGCGCGGCTTGGCAAAGCCCGCCTCTTTGAGAAGCACCTCAAATTCGTTGAGGCTCCGTGTCCGCCCATGGCCCATTGCGAGAAGATAAAAGCTGAAATAGGCATCGCTTATCCGGTCCGTTCCGCTTATGCCGGACATGGTTTCCGCAATGATGAGAACGCCATTTGGAGGAAGGACGCGCCGGATTGCTCGCAAAATTCGCGTAACCGTTGCGTCATCATGATCGAAAAGAATACGGATCAGTGTGACAATATCGCCGCCCTTAGGAAGCGGATCATTAAGGAAATCACCGCCAAAAGCCTTTGCGTGTCCGGTTAGCGCATCGTCGGCGAAACGCTCTGAGGCACGTCCGGCAACAGCAGGCAAATCAAAAAGGGTAAGCTGCAAGGTTGGAAACGCAGCGGCTGCTTTTGTAAGAAACGTTCCATCTCCGCCGCCAATATCCAGCAGGCGTCGATGCTTGCCGAAATTGTAAGCGGACAAAATATCGTCGGCGATTAGCTCCTGAGATGCCGACATCAGCGCGGTATAGTCACAAACGCTGTTGCAATCGAGTTTTCCGGGGGAATCGCTTTCGGTGTAGGGCCAGTATTGGCTCAGCGCTGTGTTCTTGTCCCCATGTCTCAAAAGCGCGACCGGATCCCGCAGATCCTCATAAAGCAGCCTGTGATGCTCGACCATAGCGGCGATGCCCGGATTGCTGTAAACGGCTGCCCCGAGCATTCCCAGACCATAACGTTTTCCGCTGCGCTTGCTTAAAAGGCCGAGTGATGCGGCCCCATTGAGCAGACGCCGCATGGTGTCTTCCGGCAGATTGCATTGGTGGGCAAGGCTGTCCAGCGTTTGCGGTCCCTCCCAAAGCCGCTCGAAAAGCCGCAATTGGATGCAGGCCATCAAGATCTGCGAATAGACGAAGCCGGCACACAGGTCATAGAGCGCGCCCGTATGTTTTTGAGCGATCGGCCGGGTCAGCGGAAAGCTCGAGGCCCAGCGCTGAAAGCGCGGATTAGCCATCAACCGGTCTCTTAAGCGATAAAGCCGGTCGATCCATGACATCGACGTCTTCGCGGATGCCATTTGGCTGGTCTCAGCCTCCGGTTTTCCCAAATCCGGCTGTTCCGTATTACCCGCTCGTTCGGGAAAAAACTCCGAAGGCGATGACATGAGCGCGTTTCCCCGCCGATCTCTGATTGTAAGTTTTTTTCACGATCTTATACTGTCAATCAAAATGGACAGTTTCAGCGTTCTGCGTCAATGCCCATGGGAGGAAACCGAAAACCATGCCGAGCAGCCGGGCTGTCATTATCGGGGCTGGGATAGGCGGACTTTCGGCTGCTGTCGATCTGGCATGCGATGGCGTCGATGTTCTGGTGCTGGAGCGCGCAAGCACGCTGGGCGGCAAGTTGCGGCAGATCAGGATCAGCGGTGCTGCGATTGATGCGGGGCCGACCGTCTTCACCATGAAATGGGTCTTTGAAGAGCTGTTCGAGAAAGCGAATCAGCGTCTTAACGATCATCTGACACTGCATAAGGCGGAAACAATCGCGCGTCATGCTTGGGGGAAAGACCAGCATCTGGATCTATTTGCAGATCCAAAACAGTCGGCTGATGCGATTGCGGATTTTAGTGGCCCGAAAGACGCCGCCGGATATCTCCGCTTCGTCAGGGATGCCCGGCGCATTTACGACACGCTTGAGGAGCCCTTCATCAAAGACACCAAACCGCATATGCGCCAGCTTGTCGGGCGTATCACGGCCAGTTCACCCTCCAACCTTTTACATCTCAACCCATTCGGCTCGCTTTGGCGCAAGCTTGGTTCCTATTTCCGCGACCCACGGCTGCAACAACTCTTCGGGCGTTACGCGACCTATTGCGGCTCATCGCCTTATCTCGCCTCCGCCGTGTTGATGCTTGTGGCGTCGGTTGAGCAGCAGGGCGTATGGATCGTTGAGGGCGGTATGCACAGGATTGCTGATGCACTGGCGAAAATTCTGGAAGGACGCGGCGGCACGATTCGGACGGATACGCATGTCGATGAGATCATCGTGACAGGCGGGGCGGCGAGCGGTGTGCGTCTTGCCAATGGTGAGGTCATCGAAGCCGATATTGTCGTTGCAAACAGCGACGTAAACGCCATCGCCAGCGGTCTGTTCGGTGACACTGTACGCCAGGCTGCACCCGGAACAGCGCTTAAAGACCGCTCGCTCTCGGCCATGACCTGGGCCATGGTTGCACGCACCGATGGTTTTCCGCTTCTCCATCACAATGTGTTTTTCACCAGCCGCTATGAGCGCGAATTTCACGACATATTCCGGCAAAAGCAGCTTCCCCGCGAGCCGACCGTTTACATTTGCGCCCAGGATCGCAGCGGCGATAACCACACGCAGCCGCAGGGCGCGGAACGCCTCTTCATCATCGTCAATGCGCCGCCGACCGGTGACATCAAAACATTCGGCCAGAAGGAAATCGACTCATGCGCAGTATCGCTATTCGAGACTCTCAGCCGCTGCGGGCTTCGGATCGAGGCGGAGCCGCAATCGAGCGTGGTGACGACGCCGACGGACTTTCACCGGATGTTTCCGGCGACCGGGGGAGCGATTTACGGTCAGGCGTCGCACGGCTGGCAGGCAGCTTTCCAAAGAGCGCCGTCGAGGAGCCGGATACCGGGCCTTTATTTCGCGGGAGGGAGCGTCCATCCGGGGAGCGGTCTGCCGATGGCGGCACTGTCGGGGCGGCTCGCAGCCCAAGCCGTACGGGAGGATTTAGCTTCACACAAAAAGTCCCATCCGGCGGCTACGCCTGGTGGTATGTCGACGGATTAAGCGATGACGGCGATCACGGCATTACGCTGATTGCTTTCGTCGGCAGTGTCTTCTCACCTTACTATGCGTGGTCCGGGCGGCATGATCCGGAAAATTTCTGTTCACTGAATGCCGCACTTTACGGCAAACGCGGCCATCGCTGGGCCATGACGGAGCGTGGGCGCGACGCCGCCGAGCGGGACACGGACTTTTATCAGATCGGGCCGAGCCGGCTAAGCTGGGATGGCAATGCGCTGACGGTTTGGATCGACGAAGTCACCTTCCCCTTTCCCTCGCGCATCAGGGGCAAGGTTCGCCTGATCCCGCATGCTATGACCGACCGGCGCTTTCTGCTCGATCCGCCGGAGAGACATCGCTGGTGGCCGGTTGCGCCCTGTTCACGTATCGAAGTCGATCTGGAGCGCCCGTCGCTGCGCTGGAGCGGCAGCGGCTATCTCGACATGAATGATGGTGAGGAGCCGTTGGAGGACGGGTTCCGCTATTGGGATTGGTCCCGGGCAAGTTTCGACCGTGGCCGCCGTGCCGCGCTGCTTTATGACGTCACCTATCGCGATGGCACGCAGCAGAGCCTCGCACTTCGTGCCGACAGCACAGGTCATCTCGAAGAGACCGAGCCGCCTCATCGCGTTGCGCTCGGTAAAACCTGCTGGTTGATGCCGCGTTCAACGCGTGCCGATTACGCGGGTGGCGCAGCGGTCAAGGCGACGCTCGAAGACACGCCATTTTATGCGCGGTCGGAGCTTCGGGCACAGCTCTTTGGCGAGGAAGGTCCGGCCATGCATGAAACCCTCTCGCTCGACCGTTTCCGCACGCAGATCGTGAAAATGATGCTGCCCTACCGGATGCCGCGCCGCTTTTTCTAGAGCAACGCGCGTCAAATTGGACGCGGACAGTTGCTCTAACCCTATAAAATAGATCAACTTTTCTGCGCTTAATCGATTCCGATTAAACGCAGGTTGATCTAGAGCTGTGTCATTGTTGGCCGGTCTGTGTTGGTCATCCATTTTGTCATCCCGGACGGCCACAGGCCGCGCCGGGATCTACTCTGCTATCAAAGAACGCTGTACCGGGTGTCATGCGAGTGCCCCCCGGACAAGCCTGACGGCTTTCCGGGGAGACGAGAATCGCAAGCAACATCAAACCCCTCGCTGGGCACGCCCACGAGGTTTTGAGTCTTTGCTTGGGCATCAGATTTACCCGAAAACCGCTACGCACTTTTCGGTCTGATGCGCCTATTTGCCTGGGCATCAGCTTGACCGTAAAACCGGTTCCCGCTTTTACGGGCCGATG
>CAZMAC010000204.1:0-5807 GCA_964564085.1 uncultured Hyphomicrobiaceae bacterium | reverse complement strand
GCCTGGAGGCGCTGAGCGAGGCTGTTAACGCCGAGATCCCCGAAGACTGGCTTCGTGCGCTCACCGAGCGCATCTTTACGGAAGAGGAAAAAGCGCAAATCGAAGCGCTTGGGGGCTGGGAAAAGCTCATGGAGGAGCTGCAAAAGCGCCTCCAGGAGCAGCAGGGCCGGCATGAAGGCGGCTCTAAATGGATCGGCACGGGGGGCACCTCGCCCTACGGCGCTTACGGCTATAATCCGGAAGGTGTGCGGATCGGCCAGGCCAGCAACCGCAATTTTCGGGCCGTCAAAGTCTGGGACAAGCGCGAATTCAGGGACCTGGACGATTCCGTCGAACTCGGCACACGGAATATCAAGGTTGCCCTGCGCCGCCTGCGTCAGTTTGCGCGCGAAGGCGCGGCCGAAGAGCTGGATCTGGACAAGACAATTCAGTCTACAGCCCATCAGGGCTATCTTAATCTCGAATTCCGCCCCGAGCGTCATAACACCGTGAAAGTGCTGCTGTTCTTCGATGTCGGCGGATCAATGGACTGGCACATTAAAATTTCGGAGGAACTTTTTTCCGCAGCGCGCACCGAGTTCAAGCATATGGAATATTTTTACTTCCATAACTGCCTTTACGAAAGCGTTTGGCGCAATAATGCCCGCCGCCACACCGAGCGCATGCCCACATGGGATGTGCTGCACACTTACCCTGCCGATTACAAAGTCATTTTCGTCGGCGATGCGTCCATGAGCCCTTATGAGATCGCGATGCCTGGCGGGTCGGTCGAGCATTGGAACGAGGAGCCGGGGATCGCCTGGCTTCAGAGATTGACGGGAACCTACAAAAACGCAGTCTGGCTCAATCCGGTTGCGGAGCACCTTTGGGACTACACGCAATCGATCGAGATGATCTCGCAAATCATGAGCGGGCGTATGTACCCGCTGACGCTGGAAGGCCTCGATAGCGCTATGAAGGAGCTGGTCCGGTGACAGGCCAATAGCAGTCACCATTCTTGAGACCCGGCGGCATGTACTCCATCAAATCTTAGCGCTTATCTGACAGAGCCATTTTCCGAATAACGCCAGATTTTACAGGCCATGCTGGCCAGCCAATTCTGCCTGCTTTTGATTTCCTCCGCCGTCCACTTTTCCGCCTCAACGACGCGGCGTGTAATCGCCAGGCAATCGCTTGCGAATACGCGCTTTTTCACCTCGAAATCAGCGTTGCCCAGCTCACGGTTCAGCTTGGCCGCGATCAGGGTCATATTGCCAAGCCGATAGACATATTTATCGGCGCCGCCGGGGAAGTCCCGGCGGTTCGTATCCCAGACGCTATCGAAGCGTTTCGGCAGGATATGCTCCAGATCGGTAGCGAATGGATCGGCCTGTGTTCTGAGGGATGGGTTGGGCGAAAGATAATCGTTGATCTTCGCCAAAATGTAACGCGCCTGCGCATTGCTGCGGATAATCTTGCGTGAAAAAGCGGAATGGAACTGACTGTCATCCGGATAAAGCGGCATCAGATAATTACGAAATAATCGCGGTGTATCGACGACGCCATTCGCTCTGATTTCACGCGCTGCCTGGATAAACGGCCCCAGGACATTGGATGGGCTTAAATTGCAGATCGTCGTATAGCGGAACGTGAAATTGACCATCATCCGGGCAAGCTCGGCAAAATTGCGCCGATCGGTTTCGAGGCCCGCCAAGAGTACGATGAACAACTGCTCGGGCCGCAAAATCTCGATGGTCTCAATCAATTCGCGCAGGACGGGCTGCTGCTCATGCGGAAAACGCGCCCAGAGATGATGCCGAGCCTCGGACAGTGCCGCATAAAAATCCGATGCCTCACAAAGGCGTTCCGAATATTGCACCGCGTCATTGGGCACAATGATCTTGGCTTTGATATCCGAATAGAGCCCGCGCTCGCCAATGGGGCCGTGTCGCGATAGCCATTGGTGACGCACGAATTTGATGAGCCGCTCGCTGCCGAGATTATGCTCCATCAGCTCCCAATTGCCCTGGGCTTCAACCAGACGCTCGCGCGAGATGGAGAATAGATAATTCTTCAAAAGATCGGCTTCGGAAAGTTCGAGGCCGCGATCGTTGAGGGTCTCAAAAAGGACGAAGGCGTTATAGTCGTCCTTCACATCGATACGGATAACGAAGACACGGCTATTGAGCGAGTCGATGATCGTTCCCGCGATCTCCTCCATATTTCGTCCCTCACGGCTGATCTCGGCGATTTTTGCATGCATGTAGCAAAAGCATTCCGCAAGAAGACGATTGGAGGGCGAGCACGTCTCATCATCGGCGAGCCGGCGCATATCCGTGATGGAGCGGTTGTGAAAGATGAAGTTGTCGTAAAACGACTTATCGGTCTTGTTAAGGATCAAGGACGGCGTAAAAAGCTGGCGGCGGTAGTCCGATTTGACGAGAAAATCCTGCTCGACAAGCGTTGCGAAATTGGTCTTGCCTTCGGCTTTGAGATGGCTTCGCAGTGCCGAGATCAGCACGGCTGTCGTAATCAGACGCTGCTGTCCGTCGATGACCACGAGCTCCGGGGCCTGGCTGTTATTGATGACGACGGAACCAAGAAAATATTCAGGCGTTGCGCCGTTAAAGGTCTTCGAAATATCGGACCAGAATACGCCGTATTGGCTTTCGTCCCAGGCATAATTGCGCTGATAGGGAGGCACGATGTAGGTGTCTCCGCCTCTCAGCATACTACCCAAAGATGTTACTTGGCTGGAAATGGATGTGGTCATGTTATGCGGAATGCTTCGTAATATACCGGATGCCGGGTGCAATCGCTGCTCTCGGGCCAAGCGCTCAGGATACTCTCAGAAAACGAAAGTTACGAGCTTGAAGCTGAGAAAAATTCAGCAAAATGTCGATGCGGCGTTATGAAATGACGGCTCAAAATTTTGTGAGATCCGTGCATCATATGCAACAAAGACGGAAGAAAGGCCGAAGAAAGGCTTTAGGTGGGCAGGGAACTATTTTTTATCGAGCTGTGATTTTGCGATAACGGCGAGCGCCTGCAAAGACTGATGCGGCATGTCGGATGCGATGACGAAGCGCAACTCGTTGTCGCTCCAGCTGACGGTCTTTACGTCGCCAAAACGGCCCGGCGACATTGGAATATCGAGCCCCCCGGCCCCGATATAAACAGCGACCAGCGGCTCTCTCTTGCCAAGATAGGTGAGCTGCATGAGCTTATTGCCGCGATAGGACAGCGTTTGACCGCGCCGGAAATGCAAGCCCTGCTCGGTGAAATCCGGTACCGATACGCCGCTGAATAGTTGAGCAAGCTGATTTTGGACGAGGTCCGGATTGGATTGCCTTTCAGCGCTGAGCTGCAAGGACTCTTTGGTCAAAAAGGAGTGGAATTCGGCAATGTCCCCCGGCCAGTTCGATGGCGGCAGCTGCAGGATTTCTTCAGTCGGACGATTGAGCAGGCCGGTGAAATAAGCCCCCGCAAATCCGATGCCGGCTCCGACCGCCAGCAGAACAAGAGCGAACACGGCCGTCGCCATATTGCCGGGGATTGCAATGTTTGCATTGGCCCGGCTTCTGTTCTTTGCCCTGGCGCCGCTGCTCATTCCCTCACGCAGGAGAGCGCCGAATGTATCGAGCAATTGCGCCTGTGTCTCCTGAAGGCGGCTCACGCGGTAGGCAAGGTCGCGGTCGTCGCGCAACATCCGCGTGACAACCGAGGCCTGCGGCTGGTCGAGCTGGCCATCGACATAGGCCATCAGCAATTCGTCGCTGAGATCGATCATGCCGCTCTTCCCCGCCCGTAGGCTGTTTGCGATTGCGGGGCCCGATGACCGCTTTGTCTACCAGCCGGATAGGCTTCGCCATATTTCCCGGCGTCAGCGAGGGCGGCATGCGATCTTGCGAGCAAGGTGATGATATCAGCAACCGGCGCCGCCAGAATTTCGGCAACCTCGTCATAAGACAAGCGCTCACCGTAAACGAGGTGCAAGGCTGCGCGTTGTCTCGGGCCGAGCTGAGCGATATTCAGGGCGAAACGGGCCGATATCCCGCCATCATTGGCGCGGCTGCGAGGCTGAAACAGCCTCGGGTCGGTTTTCTCAGGTCCTTTATTTTGGAAACGGGTCGCCCAGATCTTGTACATTTGTGCCAAGGCCCAAAGCGCAATCGGCGTGTGCCCCCGCTCTTTCGCCATGCGTGCGAGCAGATGATTGCGGGTTGCGCGCGAGAGCGCCTGGGCCTGTGCCTCCCCGCCTGTCAATGTTGCCGCGAAAGATTTCAGACGGGGCATTAAAAGCCCTAAATCGGAACTCAACTGCGACTTCTGCTCAGCAACGTAACCCATTACCCGTCTCACTCACGCGGACATGAAAAAGTTAAATGAACCCTGATACTCTTTTTGCAGAAAATGGTTTACGGCTGGTGAATAAGCCGTTCAAAGCAGTACGAATTTTTACGAAGCAGGAATTCTGGCTCAGGGTTGGACGGCTTCACGCGCCACGATGTAGAGAATTTTTGACCCGGCGAGAACCGTTCCTTTCAAGGTGCCTGAAATCTTCGACTGCCCGATCCTTTTCCGGTAAGGCACGGGAATTTCACGCCATTTCAGCCCGTGTTTGGCGGCACGGATCTGCATTTCAACCGTCCAGCCGAAGGTCTGGTCGCGCATTGACAGCCTGTCCAAAGCGCTCAGGCGGATCGCGCGGAATGGCCCGAGATCGGAGAATCTGGCGCCCCAGATAAGATGGATTAGCTTGCAGGCCAGCCAATTTCCAAATCTTTGTTGAGGTGTCAGTGCGCCTTTCTCGGCGTGTCCGAGCGTGCGTGAACCGATGACGAGATCAGCTTCGCCGTCCGCAATCGGTTGCACGAGGCGCGCCATATCCTCACTCCGGTCGCTCGCATCGCCATCGAGAAAGACAACGATATCGCAAGGCGGCAAGGCGGCAAGGGCTTCAAGGCAAGCCGCGCCATAGCCCGCCCGTGTTACGCGAACCAGAATCGCTCCATGCTGCTCAGCGATGCGATCCGTTCCGTCGCTTGAACGGTAATCAGCCACGATTATGGCAGAAACCCAGGAGGGAATGGACGCCAACACATGCGGCAGGGCTTCACATTCATTCCGCGTCGGAATAATCACGGCAATGCGCGTATCGGGCGGCGGCTTTTTCATTCCACCCTCGCCGGCTTGTAACGCGAATGCTGGCCTGAGGTCGTCAGAACCCGCTTCAATGGCATAAGCAACGGCAGCCAATGAAGAAACGCGGCGCCGAAAATGAACAATGGAAACATTGACGTCCCCCAGCTTGGAAAAAACAAATAATAGGCAGGCAATAGTACGGAAACGATCAACAAAGGCCAGCTCTGTAAGATTGCAGCGAGCGGCAGAAACCAGCCTGCATACCAGGGGAACTGGGCTGGCGAGCAATAGAAGACGGCCGCAGAAATGATAAGCGCTCTTACAGATAGATCCTGCAAACCCGTTACGGGCCGTCGCGCCATCAAGAGCGCGATTGCTACGGCCAGAGCGGCGAACGCCATGCGTAATAAAGCGTTGGCATCGGCCTGCCCCACCGCTAGCGAGACCATCTCTTTGAGCCAGGCAAAGACGGCATTGTTATTCGCCCAGGCGCTTGCATAGGCTCGAAGTCCGGCGTCGCTATCGAAGCTGGCCCAGACCAAAGGCCCGGTGAGTAAGGCGGTTATCACAGCGAAAGCGGTAAGCGCCCGCATAAGCTTGCCCGGTTCCCGGAACATTGAGCGTGCGAAAAGCGGGACCAGCAGCACGGGCCAAAGCTTAACTCCGGTTGCAAGGGCGAGACT
>CAZMAC010000203.1:0-5808 GCA_964564085.1 uncultured Hyphomicrobiaceae bacterium | reverse complement strand
TGAAAACGAGGTTTGCCGCAAATGGGTATCAAATGTCAAATTCGCTCCACTAGCCTGAGCCGGCGCTCAAAGAGAACCCGGTGTCGGCAGGCCAAGCAGGGTCTTTACATTTTCTGCGGTGCTTTCGATACCGCCTGTCGCATCCGCCAGAAGCCAGTCTGAGGGCGTATCGGCGCCCTTACGAAATTGTTGTCGCACGATTGCGGCATCGGCATCGGATGCATCGCCGCAGCGCGCCGCAACGCGCGCCTTTGCTTGTGCCTCTTCTGCATCCAGCCAGACCCCTTCGAGAGCCACACCCAATTTTTGCGCCAGAGCGGCAAGGGTGCGGCGCTCATCGGCGTCGCGGAATGTCGCGTCAAGAATAACGGCATGGCCCGCGCCCAGGACCGCCTCCGCTTTTCGCCGCAACTGCTCATAAACCGATTTACTTGCGCCTGGCGCATAGCTCTGATCGTCAAGCCGCTCAGCCGGGTTTGCGCCGAATAGAGTTTTGCGCTCGATGTCGCTGCGTAGAATAAGCGCGCCCGGCACGGGGCCAAGCAAAGCCGCAATGCTCCGCGCGATTGTTGTCTTGCCGCTCCCCGAAAGACCGCCAATCGCGATAAGCCTTGCTGGCGAGGGCTTTATCAGCGACCTGCAGAGCTGGGCATAGCTTTTGGTCTCCTCCAAGAGAGATTTGCGATCCGTCCCTTGGGAGACCGCAAGTCCGTCCAGCCCCACCATCGCGCGAACGCCGGCACGTAGCGAAATAAAGAGCGGCAGAAGGCTAAGACCGGCGCAAGCCGGATTGGAAAAATCATGTCCGTAATAATGATTGAGGACGGCGTTCGCTTCCCGCTCAAGACCGCGATGCCATAAATCCATCAGCAGGAAGGCGAGATCGTAAAGAACATCGACGGTCGCCAGCTCCTCGTCAAATTCGAGCGCATCAAACAAGCAGGGCTCGCCATTGAAGAGCACGATATTTTTCAGATGAAGATCGCCATGGCAGCGGCGAACCAAACCGGCCTCGCGCCTTGTATTGAGCAAATCTTGCTTGCGATCAAAGGTCTCACGCAAGCCTATGATCGCGCTCTCCATGCCAAGCCCGGCGAATTCAGGGTGTCCGAGGGCGGCCGTGACTGTGTCGACGACCTGGCGAAGGCTGGCAGGCCAGGCGGATTGAGGCTTTTGTGGTGCGTCCGCATGAAAGCGCTCGATGCTTTGCGCCAGCTTTTCCAATAAGTTGCGATCCAGGCGGCCGGCGCCGGCGAGCCGGTCAAACACGCAATCCTGATCGAAACGCTGCATCTCGACGACGCAATCGACGGTCTCGCCTTCGCCATCAAAGCGAAGATCGCCCTGCGGGCCCCGTTTTATAGTCCGCACACCGAGATAAAGCTCCGGCGCGGTCATGCGGTTCAAATACAATTCACGTTCGCAGACGGCTAAGCGTTTCTCCAGGCTCGAAAAATCGAGATAGGCGAGCTTGACCGCGCGCTTGAGCTTATAGGCACGGTCTCCAGCAAGAAAAATCATCGCCCCATGCGTATCGATATGCTCGACACCGGCCGGATGGCCTGGATAGCTTTGCGGACGGGTCAAAAATTCAATGACGGCTGATTGATCTTCGCTCACTTTCCCGGTCAACCTTCCTTGTTCGCCATAAAGGGTTTTTTAAGCATCAATTTTGCATGAGACGTGGACGTGCTTTCTGAGTCGATCATTTTATTCATTATACGCATATATGAATTGGCCACTTTGAAATCAGTCAACTGTATAAAAAATCTCCGCTCTCTGAAAAAACAACTCATGCGTTAAACGTTTTGGCAATATTTCTACCTATTGTTGTATAAGTTTTTGCGTCCCCTTTCCCCGCTACGCTTAGGACATCGCCAAATGTGGGACATTTTAAAAGATGGATTCATCTATCTGAGCGAGCAAAGTTGGCAAAGCTTTATTGCGCTCTTTTGGTTCGTCATCCTTTTCGAACTGCCCCGCTATTCGATGGTCTATCTGACGGCGGGGCTCCTCCTACCATTTCATCGGTTTTATAAGCCCCTGTCAAAGCGGCCGAAAATATCGACGATTATAGCGGGCCATAACGAGGCCGATGTCATCGAACGCTGCGTTTTGGCGCTGCAGGAGCAAAGCTGGGTGCCAGATGAAATCATCGTGGTCAGCGATGGATCGACCGACGCAATGACCGTTCGCCTTCGCGAGCTGCAACAGCGCGGGCTCATCACTCATGTCCACGCAACGAGCCTGCGTTCGGGCAAATCGGCAGCAAGCAATCTGGCAAAACGTTATGCGACAGGCGATATCATCATCAATATCGATTGCGACTGCACACTCGACCGCCACGCCTTCCAGCGCGCCTGTGAAGCCTTCGACGACCCGACTGTCGGCGTTGTCGCCGGGAATATCGTCGTGCGCAATCCGGATGTAAGCTTTGTCGCAGGTTATCAGAGCGTTGAATATCTTGTTATCCTGTCGCTCGGCAAGCGGGGCGGCAACATCACCAATCAGGTCACTTGCGCCTCGGGCGCGTTCGGAGCGTTTCGGCGCCAGGCTTTAATTGACGTAAACGGACTGGATGCTGGGGGAGGTGAGGATCTCGACCTCACTTTGCGGATGCGCAAAGCCGGATGGCAGGTTCGTTTTGCGCCGGATGCGATTTGCTACACGGATGTGCCGGAAAGTTTCAGTGCCTTCATACGCCAGCGTTTCCGCTGGGAGCGTGACGCGATTCGCCTGCGTTACCGGAAACATAAAGACCAGGTGAGTCCGACATCGATGCAGATGCAGCCGCTTGAGCTGATTCATCAGCTTGAATTTTTCATCTTCGACGTTGTGGCCGCGCTCGCCATGCCGTTCTATTTGATCTGGCTGTTCACCACTTACGGCGACACCGCGCCTGCCATTCTGATTGCCGCCCAGCTTGGGATGTTTTTGTTTGATTTCATTTCACTCTGCGTTGCGACGCTATCGACGCCGAAAGTCACCACACTTAAACACCTTCTCTACATGCCGGGTTATAGCGTCATGAACAGCTATTTCATGCGCTTCATTCGGCTTGCCGCCTATTTCCAGGAATGGATTTTTGACGCCTCCTACCAGGATAGCTATGTGCCGGCGAAGGTGCACCGGCAGCGGGCTTAAAGCATTCTAAGAATGCGAGCCGGTTGCCTGTCCCGGCTCTTCAGGTAAGCATGCGTTACCTTTATTCCGGCGTATCGCCTCGCAGGATGGCGGCGAATTTCGGCGTATCGATATTGCCGCCACTGAAGACCACGCCGACACGCTTGCCGTGCATGGCGCTGCCTTCCTTCATCAGCGCTGCGAGCGGTGCGGCTGCTGCACCTTCCGCAACATTATGCGTGTCGGCATAAAGCGCACGGATCGCTTCGGCGATCTCATCCTCGCTGACGCTGACGATCCGTGCCGCGCCAGCGCGAATCACGGCGAAAGCATCCGGATGCGGATCGCGGCAGGCCATGCCATCGGCGAAAGTGGCCGCGCTGTTACCTGGGATCGGCCGCCCAGCCGCAAAGGATTGCGCCATGGCCGGCGCGTTTTCGGCCACGACGCCGATGATCTCCGTCCGCAACCCCAAGAGATCGCGCATGGTAATCATCCCGCAAATACCCGAGCCCATACCGATCGGCACATAAACCGCGTCAAGATCAGTCTGTGTGGTCAACAACTCCAGGGCGTAGGTCGCAACGCCGCGAACGAGATCAGAATGAAAGGACGGCACCATCATGTAGCCCCGTTCCTCGGCAAGGGCCGCCGCATAGTTTCGGCTTTCATCGAAATCGCGACCCGCCGTCATCAGCTCGGCACCGAAGGCTCGCATCGCGGCGTTTTTCTCGACCGAATTGCCGTCCGGCACGACGATGATCGATGCAAGTCCGAGACGCGATGCGGCAAGCGCAATGGACTGGCCGTGATTGCCGCGTGTGGCGGTTGCCACGCCCTCCAGTCGGGGCTGCTCGCGTTTGAGCCGGTCGAGATAGACCAGGCCACCGCGAATCTTGAACGCCCCGGTCGGCGTATGATTTTCATGCTTGAGCCAGATCTCGCAGCCGGTGCGTTCGCATAGCAAAGGCCAGGCATATTGCGGCGTGGGCGGCACGACGGGTCGGATCAGATCCGCGGCCGCTTCGATTTCGCTGAGCTTTATATCCAACATTTTGCTGTCTCCCGTGTCGGCCGGCATTTTCGTCTATACAGTCCCGCCGCGCTTTCACGAAATTGACCTAAATTGCCATATTCATTTCAATCCGGTTGATGCCCTGGCTTGGAAGACGATAGGGTTCAGCATGACACGCACGCGCCCGCATAACCCGTGCAAAAACACGCTGACGCTTGACGGTTTGACGGTGAGTCTTTTGCCGAAAAGCCCTTACTGTGCAAATTACATGCCGGTTCGGCCGGTTGTTGGCTTTGCTTTCGAGGGCCAGGAAGGGCTGCACGCCTTCGCATCGGATCGGGTTCAGCCCTTTTATGCTTTGGCGAATGGCCTCGCCTTTACCCCGGCCGGCTGCTCGATCTATTCCGAAGCCCCCGTCGGCGGAGAATATCTGACCCTCAGCGGCGAAACCGAACGGCTGGCATACTTGCTCGGCGAAGAAGACGCAAAGCTGCCATCGTGCCGTTTTTCAAGCCGCGTCCATGCCGAAGGCGTGCGGGCCGCTTTCGCCTTGAGACGCATTGTGCTGAAGCAAGATCCCGAGCCTACGGCAATCGAGACGGCTGTCGCGGATCTGCTCGATGCAATTGGCGAATGCAGCGATGAGCACTGGCGCGCGGCGCAGGCGGCCCGGTCGATGACGGTCAGGCGGTACAAGATTTTGGAGGCGCTGGTTGAGGCAAAGCTGGCAGACCCGCTGACGATTGGCGATATGGCGTCAGCTTGCGGTTTGTCGCCGGGCTTTTTCCTTCGGGCTTTCAAAGCCGCAACGGGGCAGACGCCGCATCGATTTCTCATGGAGCGCCGGCTGGCTCATGTGCGCCAATTGCTCGAAGACGGTCAATTGAGTGTTAGCGAAATCGCTTACCGCTCCGGATTTTCAGGCCATGCCCATATGACGACCGCGTTTAAGCGCAGTTTCGGCATTGCGCCCTCGCATTACCGGCGCGGGCTCTGATCCTGCGTCCCGCTCATGGCGGCAGGCGCGACCGCTTCGATCGCCTCGCGGCAGAAAATATCATAAAGAACGGCCATGATGCGGCGCACATCGTCATTTGCAAGGCTGTAATAGACGATTTTTCCATCACGACGCGTCGTCACGAGACCATCTGCGCGCAACCGGGCCAATTGCTGCGAAACGGCTGGCTGGCGCATCGAAAGGATTTCTTCCAATTCCATGACAGAGCGTTCCTGCTCAGCCACCAGACACAGGAGCAGCAAACGGTTTTCGTGCGCGAGGGCTTTCAGCAACTCGCTGGCTTTCCGTGCTTGTCCCTTGAAATAGTCGATGTCGGTCATCTGACCCGACTGCCTTAGGGCTTCGATAAGGGGACTTTCCTCATTCGGCATTGCTGAACCGCACCCGATGAAAACACCAGTTGGTTACTCATGAAATTACAATCTTATCTTACAGTCCTGATAAACTTGCAATAAGGGTCTGCACATTAATTGCATCTATAATAAATATTGTGTCTTCTGCGTAAGATGTATCAAATCCAAGTATTTAAATCTGGAGTTCTCTGGTTCTATTGTATTTCATGAATGTTTTTCAGATGACGGGTGTGAAGGTGCGAAGCTTGATCTGGCCATGAAATGCCAGAGCAAAACAGTTTTGCATCACGGCGCGGATA
>CAZMAC010000202.1:0-5826 GCA_964564085.1 uncultured Hyphomicrobiaceae bacterium | reverse complement strand
CATGGCGATGAAGCGGATAGGCGCAGGAAATTGCCGTCGCGATGGTCGTCTCGAACGCATAGTTTATGTAGGCCGCTTCCTCAGAAACGATGGTTGCGTGTGTCAGACCCGGCGCCGTCAGCCTGCCGCGATAAAGATCACGGAACATCAGCGTGAGATAGCCTGCCTCGCCCAATGCACGCACGGCAGCTTTAACCGCTTCCCAATCTTCATTGTCTTCGATGGCCGGCGCACGCGGGGCAAGTTCGCGGTTCAAAAATTCGCGGACTTCGGCACGGAAGGCGCGGTCTTCATCAGTTAGAAAGAAGTCTCGCATCAGTTTGTCCTCACCACATCCGGGACGCCGAGAACGCCCGCGAGCCGTCGCGCTTCCCGCAGAACAAGTTCAAAATTGGAATCGCGAACAGTCGGCAGCAGATAGCGGGCTTTGCGGACAGCCTCGAAGTCCAGTTCCGCCATAATGAGCTGTTCCTCCTGGCCGGCGCGCGCCAGATCGCGGCCGAACGGGTCGAGGATCCGCGATCCGCCCCAGAAGTTCAGTTTTCCTTCAACGCCGATGCGGTTCGCCATCAGTACCGGCATGCCATACATCATAGCGCAATAGCGGATCGTTGTGTCCCAGCCGCCGGGATTGTCGAATTCCGCACCGACAGCCTCGACTGCGGAGCTGATCGGCGCGAAAAGGCAGGTTGCGCCGTGTAGAGCCGCCATCCAGACAAGCGCCGGGTTCCAGACATCCGCGCAGATCAGGAGTCCGCCGCGCCAGGGATCGGTCAGCGGGAAGCTTTCGACATAACGTCCGGTTGCGAAATGCTTGCCCTCTTCAAGCTGGCCGTAAGTCGGAATATTGATTTTCCGGTGAATGAAAGCGATTTCGCCATTTTGGACCGCAAAGGCCGAGTTATAAAACTGCGCCGCGGGTCCTTCCTCGATCAGGCCGAAAATGACAAGCGTGTCGCCTGCCGCTTCGGCGATTTGCCTGATCAGCGGATCATCGCGCCGCTTTGCCAGTTTCAGCACGTCGCGCGAAGCCGTATGGCCGGTCATCGAGACTTCGGGGAAAAGCAGAATATCCGCCGCCTTTGCCCGCGCTTCATCAATGACGGTAAGATGCTTGGCCAGATTGGCTTCGATATCGCCGATCTCGGATGCGATCTGAGACACGGCGGCGGTCATTTTGTGTTGGTATGCCATGGTGTTGCCGTGTCTTTTGCAAATTATTGCCAGGCGGCCCCGATCCGTTGCGACGACGCGGGCGCGGGGTATGCCGCGCGCCCGCGCAACGGTTCGGGGATCAGTCGGTCAGACCAAATCCTGTTCCTTTAGGAAGTCCTCAGCGACTTGCTCGACCGATTTTTTCTCCACGTCGACCGCAGCGTTCAAGCTTGCCATGGTTGCATCGTCGAGCTTGCTGGAAAGTGCGTTAAGATGTTCGGCAAGCTTAGGATTCTTGTCGAGAACATCCTTGCGCACTGTCGGCGTCAGCGCATAGGCCGGAAAATAATTCTTGTCGTCCTTCAGTACGACGAAATTGAAGGCCGGAATGCGTCCATCTGTGGCGAAGACAAGACCGACATCAACCTGACTGTCCTTTAGCGCCTGATAGACAAGCCCCGTATCCATACGCTTGATGCTCGCGCGGCCGAATTCGAAGCCATATTCTTTCTGCAGCGGTTTCAATCCGTCCGGGCGTGCGTAGAACTCCGCATTCGATGCGAAAGTAAGACCTTCGCCAGCATTCACCTTCGCGGCAAGGTCGCTCAGGCTTTTAATGGCATGCTTTTCAGCGTCGGCCTTGCGCATAGCGAGCGCGTATGTGTTGTTCGCAGCCGAAGGATCGAGCCAAACAATGCCCTTTTCCCCGTCCAGCTCCTTGACCTTATTATAGGTTTCTTCCGGGGACATACGGTCCTTTATCTTATTGTAGGTGATGAGCGAGGTGCCGGTATATTCCCAGTAGACATCGATCTGGCCGTTTTCCATCGCGGAGCGTAGCGCGGCCGAGCCCATACCGGCCCGTTCATCGACATCGAAGCCCTTGGCTTTGAGCAGCTGGGTTGTCATGCTGGCTAGCAGTTGCTGCTCGGTGAAGTTTTTGCCGCCGACCGTGATCGTATCGGCATTTGCTTGAACCAGACCGAGCCCAGCCATTGCGCCGAGCGCCAAACCGAAGAGTTTTGCAGGTTTCATTCGTCGTTCTCCCTTATCTCGTTTACGTGTTTATGCGCGGAGCGGGTTTACGCCGCGCGGTATCAGCCAGAATTGGCCTTGACCAATTGCAAAATCGACCAGAACGGCCAGAAGTGCGGTCGGCACGGCACCGGCCAGCAGCATTCCTGGCTCCATCAGGTCGATGCCGGTAAAGATGAGCTCGCCAAGACCGCCGCCGCCGATCAGGAAAGCAAGAGGCGCGGTTCCGACATTAATGGCGAGCGCCGTTCTGATGCCCGCGAAGATCACATAAAGCGCATTGGGTAGCTCGACCCGGAACAGGATCTGTCCGGCCGTCATGCCCATGCCGGTTGCGGCTTCTTTCAGATAAGGCGGGACAGCCAGCAGGCCGACATAAGTGTTCCGGATGATCGGAAGCAGCGTTGCGACGAACAATCCGAATATGGCCGGCGTCGTGCCGATGCCGAGAAAGCTCATGGACAGCGCCAGCACGGCAAGCGTCGGGATCGTGGTGCCGATATTGAAAATCTGCATGGTGGTTTCGGCGAAATTGCGCATGAACGGGCGCGAGAGCAGAACGCCGACCGGAATGCCGACAAGAATTGCAAGACTGCCGGAAATCGCTACCAGCTCGATATGCTGCTGCGTCAGATAAACGACATCGCCCCAATAGCGCGCAATCTCAGCCCAGATCCCGGTCACATAGACAATCCCGACAAGCGCCAGGATCGTAACGATCGAGAGTAGAGGACTGCCGCCGCGCCGCGTGTCGCTCATAAAGCGCTCTCCTTATCCATATGAGGCTGTGTCTGGGGCGGCTTGGCGTTGCGATAGGTTTCGCCGAGCAGATGGGTGATACCGGACTGCGTGATACAGCCGGAAAACCGGCCTTGCTCATCCACGACAGGCAGCCAGGTCATATCATTGGCAAACATTTCCGAAACGGCGGTGCGTAGGTCTGAACTTGCCGCGACATGCGTGTTGATCGGTCTGATATGCTCGCTAAGCGAACCATTCGTGACGCCGGCGCCGTTCAAGGGAACAAAGCCGACCGGCCGCCCCATCTCATCGATCACGACGACATCCGTATGCCGCTCATGCATCAGGCTTTGCGCCCGGCTAAGACTGTCGGATTGTTTTATGACGGGCGCATCCGGATCGACGGCTTCGCCGACCGTGACAAGCCGCAGGCGTTTGAGCGTTCTGTCCGAGCCAACGAAGTCAGCAATAAAATCATTGATCGGATGGGCGAGGATATTATCGGGCGAGTCAAATTGAATGAGCTTGCCCGCGTTAAAGATCGCGACCTTGTCGCCCATTTTCACCGCCTCGTCGATATCGTGCGAGACGAACATGATGGTTTTTTTCAACTCGGCCTGCATTTTCAGGAACTCGTCCTGAATGACTTCGCGGTTGATGGGATCGATCGCGCCGAAAGGTTCGTCCATGAGCATAACGGGCGGGTCGGCCGCAAGCGCGCGGATCACGCCGACACGCTGTTGCTGGCCGCCGGAGAGTTCCTTGGGATAGCGCTGCAGGAACTGCTTGGAGTCGAGCGCGACCATTTCCAGCAACTCGGCGGCGCGCTGTTTGGCTTTCTTGTCGTCCCAGCCGAGGAGCTTGGGAACCACACAGATATTTTCCTCGATGGTCATATTCGGGAAAAGACCGACCTGCTGGATCACATAGCCGATATTCCGGCGCAGCTCAACGGTGTTGTAAGTGTCCGTATCTTGATTGTTGATGTAGATTTTTCCCGATGTATGCGGAATCAGGCGATTGATCATTTTCAGCGTCGTCGTCTTGCCGCAACCGGACGGGCCGAGCAGGATGCAGATCTCGCCTTCCTCGATATTCATATTAATATTATCCGCCGCAACGACGTCGCCCGCCGGCGTTTTGAAGATCTTGGTCAAGTTCTGCAATCTGATCATTGCGATGTCCTCGCGCGGCCTCTAAAACCGCTTACGTCCCGGCATGATTGCCGTTTAGAGTTTTATGCCTTTCGGCGTCAATCGGTTCTGCACCCAGAGCAGAAAATAATCGGCGATGATCGCCAGTAGGCTGACCGCTACGGCCCCGGCGATGAGCTGGCGAACGTCGGTCTGGGTTATGCCTCGCGATATCAGCACGCCCAGGCCGCCCGCGCCGATATAGGCCGCAATTGCCGCCACGCCGATATTCATAACCACCGCCGTCCGTACACCGCCCATAATGACCGGGATCGCGAGCGGGATCTCGACGCGGCGCAGGCGTTGCTGTGAGGTCATGCCCATGCCGCGCGCTGCTTCTCTGAGGGCCGGATCGACATTTGTGATGGCGGTATAAGTGTTTCGGATGATGGGGAGCTGAGAGTAAAGCAGAATGGCAAGGACGGCGGGCAGATAGCCAATACCCTGACCGATCGTCGAAAGGAGCGGGATCATCAGGCCGAAAAGCGCGATCGATGGGATCGTAATAATGATCGAGGCGATGTAGATGACAATCTCAGCGGCGCGCTGGTTTTGCGTAATCGCAATCCCGATTGGTACGCCTGTCAGAATCGCAGCCCCGACGGCAACCCCGACGATGCTGATATGTTCCACGGTCAGGGCAAGAATAAAATCAATATTCTCGGCGACAAATCCGATTGTCTCCATCAAAATCCTTCAGCGTTTCCTCAGAGCACTATTTTGTGTTGCGCTTCATTATGGTAATTTTTCTTTATGTTAGCGCATGATGATCTTAAGCGGAACGGTTAATCTGTTTTTCTGAAGCCTCCTACTGCTTAAACCTGTAAAATCTGGGCCATATTCCTGATCAGAGCTGGCGTCCGAGAAGCGCGTCGTCGAAGGGGTAGCGCGACAGCATTTCCACGCCGGTCTCGGTGATCACGAGTTCCTCTTCGAGTTTGACACCTTCCGCGCCGTCCACTTCGCCGATATAACTTTCGACCGACACCACCATGCCGGGCTCCAGGACGCCGTCGCCGGTGAAGCGGTCGAGATCCATCGCATGGGCGACAAGCGGCGTCTCACCATGCATCCCCACACCATGTATGATCGAGGGGTACCGCCGGTCGAGAAAACGCTCCGGGATCGGCCATGCAACCTCGGCCAATTCGCGAAAGCTCATGCCGGGTTTGAGAACGTTGATATTATGATGCACCTGCTCCCAGGCCATCTGATAGAGGCTCTGCTGATAGCCGCTTGGCCGTCCAGGCCCTGCATAAAAGGTACGGGAAAAGTCCGAGTAGTAACCGTTCGAGCCGATCGTATCCGTATCAAGCGCGACCAGCTCACCAGGGCGGACCACGCGCTCGCTCGCCTCGTTGAACCAGGGATTGGTGCGCGGGCCGGAATTAAGGAGCCGGGTTTCAATAAACTCGCCGCCACTAGCAATCACCGCGCCATACATCGTGGCAAACAGATCGTTTTCCGTCACGCCGGGCCGGATCGCCTGCTCGACGGCATAGACCGCGCCTTCGGTCGACGCCATCGAGATCGCGAGACAGGCGATCTCTTCCGGCGTTTTCAGGCGGCGGGCGTGGAGCGTATCGCCCATGCAATCGCGCACATCGAGCCCTTGCGCTTCGAGCGCTCTGGCCAGTCCCAGCGTGCCGCGGTCGAGGCCGACCCGCAGGCTGCCGCGTCCATGTTCGCGCACCAGATCGGC
>CAZMAC010000201.1:2965-5831 GCA_964564085.1 uncultured Hyphomicrobiaceae bacterium | reverse complement strand
ACAACGACGGAAGGGCTCGGCTTTCCAGGCCGGCATGAGGGAATCGCAGCTATGGCGTCGGCGACCGTCGAGCTTGTGAGAGATGAGGCAAATGATTGATAGCGAGTTGGTCAAGCAGGCGGAAGAGGTCCTCAATTTCTGTCGTGAGCACGATTTCATTTTAGCAACCGCGGAGTCATGTACCGGCGGACTCGTTGCAGCCACTCTTACATCGATAGCAGGAGCATCTGAAAACGTGGAGCGTGGCTTTGTGACTTACTCCAATGACTCAAAGATCGAGCTTCTTGGGGTTGACTCACGCATTATCGCCGAGCATGGCGCGGTATCGCGGCAAACGGTTCTGGCCATGGCAGCCGGCGCGCTTTGGCGATCCAGGGCAAACCTGTCGGTCGCAGTCACAGGTGTTGCCGGACCCGGCGGTGGATCGGTCGAAAAGCCGGTCGGCTTAGTCCATTTCGCCATTGCCAAACGGATTTCTGTATCGGACCAACAGCTTGATTTCTGCGCACTTCATCACGAAGAGCAATATGGGGATATAGGCCGCGTCGAGGTAAGGCACAAGTCGGTCGAAACGGCATTTACGTTGATTAAGCAGGCCGCGACGCTTTAAACGCGGCGCGATCTCCTATTTTGTTGCGAAAATCCGCGTCTTTGCCATAAACTTGATCAGCTCGGGCTTCGAACGCATCGGCAAATTTACGGAAGGCTTTGTCGAATGCCGCGCCCATCACCGCCTGTAGAATTCGTGAACGAAATTCGTAGGAAATTTGAAAACCAACCTCGCATTGTTTCTCTCCGGTAGGCCGAAATGACCATACATTTTCCAGGCGCTTGAACGGCCCATCGAGATAGGTGACATAAATTTCCTGTTTTTCTCTGTCCAGCTCAACGCGGCTAGTAAAGCTCTCTCGTAACAATTTATAGGCAACAGTCATGCTTGCCGTTACCAGTTCGGTTTTCCCCTCAATCTTCCGGCTGCGGACCTTCAGCGCCACGCATAGCGGTACGAATTCGGGATAACGTTCAACGTCGGCAACAAGTTCAAACATATTTGCTGCAGAATGGCTAATGCGGCGCTGGGTCGAATATTGCGGCATTCTACCATCCTATAACGGAACATTCAGCCGCGGCTGAGATAGGCTTCTCGTGCCGCGCGCAGGCGCACAAAATCAGCATCAGCATGATAAGAAGAGCGCGTTAGCGGGCTTGCTGAAACCATGAGGAAGCCTTTGCCAAATGCAATCTTCTCATATGCGCCAAATTCATCGGGGGGCACGAACCTAGCGACCGCAGCGTGTTTGCGGGTTGGCTGGAGATATTGTCCGATCGTCAAGAAATCGACATTGGCCGAACGCAAATCATCCATCAGTTGCAGGACCTCGTTCCGCTCTTCGCCGAGACCGACCATAATCCCGGATTTCGTAAATATCGTCGGTTCAAGTTCTTTTGCTTTTTGTAAAAGGCGAAGTGATACGAAATAGCGCGAGCCTGGACGGATGGTCAAATAGAGCGACGGCACAGTCTCCAGATTGTGATTGAACACATCCGGTCTTGCTTCGATGACAATTTCCAGTGCCCCGTCTTTTCTTAGAAAATCCGGCGTCAAAACCTCAATCGTTGTGTCCGGTGACGCGGCTCGAACTGCGCAGATAACAGTTGCAAAATGCGTTGCCCCGCCATCTGGAAGATCGTCCCGATCAACTGAAGTAATGACGACATGTTCCAGTCCAAGCTTGGCGACCGCATCGGCGACTTTTTGCGGCTCCTGGGCATCAAGGGCGTCCGGTAAACCGGTCTTGACATTGCAGAACGCGCAGGCGCGGGTGCATATATCGCCCATGATCATCATGGTCGCGTGCTTCTTATCCCAGCATTCACCGATATTGGGACAACTCGCCTCTTCGCAAACAGTGTGTAGACCGTGAGCCCGGATAATCTTCGCCGTTTCGCCGTACCCGGCTGATCCAGGCGCTTTGACACGGATCCATTCAGGCTTTCGCATGACCGGCGTATCTGGCCTGTGAGCCTTTTCCGGGTGTCTATGCAAAGCCGTATTGTCGTTGCGTCTGTCGACGATTGTTACCACAGGCTTTTCCAAGATACGTTTCTCCTCATAAAATAAGCCACGCCGGATTTACATGTAAGCCCTCTGAGACGCAATGTCGTCGCGACAAACCAACAATATATTGAATTTTCTCTATATATCGGAATATATGCGCCGAGAGGTGGCTAAGATGATTCGGGGCAAACAGGAGAGCATCAATGATACGTGAGGGATTAAAAGAGTTTCAGGAGTTTATAGTCAAAGGCAGTGCCTTTGATCTTGCAGTCGGCGTGATTATCGGCGCGGCCTTTTCGGGGGTTGTGACGTCTTTGGTCAACGATGTTCTTATGCCACCAATTGGGGCAATGATGGGTGGCATCAATTTTGCTGATTACTACATAGATTTGACTACCGTAACAGGCAATGGCCAAGCGCCCGCATCGCTTGATGAAGCACAAAAAGCAGGCCATGCCGTCATCGCATATGGCAAATTCATCAACGCCTTGATCAATCTTGTGATCGTCGGTTTCGTCATTTTCATGCTGGTCAAGCAGATTAACCGTTTCCGCCGCAAGGAAGAGGAACCGGATGTACCGCCAGCACCTCCGGAAGACGTTAAACTTTTAACCGAAATCCGCGATCTGTTGGCGAAATAGGCGTAAATTTCGAAGCCAAAAGGCTGGGGCATCCACCCCAGCCTTTTTATATGTGAACCACACGATCGTAAGCATCGAGCACCGACTCGTGCATCATTTCCGATAACGTCGGATGCGGAAAGATCGTGTGCATCAGCTCTGCTTCGGTCGTCTCCAGCGTCTTGGC
>CAZMAC010000201.1:0-2865 GCA_964564085.1 uncultured Hyphomicrobiaceae bacterium | reverse complement strand
AAGGCTTTATGAGCAAAGGCCGAGATTTCTTCATCCTCGACGGGCAGAATACGGTCCAGCACTTCGACAACAGTGGTTTTGGCTCCAAGCGTATGAAAAAAGCTGGCAAATTCGATCCCAATCGCCCCGGATCCAATCACTAAAAGTGATTCCGGCAGAACATCTGGAACCATGGCTTCTTTATAAGTCCAAATTCGCTCTCCATCGGGCTCCAGACCGGGCAGCGAACGGGCGCGGGCGCCTGTCGCTAAGATAATATGTTTGGCGGTTAGATCGGGCATTGGCTTGCCGTCTTTGCCAGTTATTGCAATCTTTCCGCTGCCTTTTAATTTTGCTGCGCCGTCGAAAACCGTAATCTTATTCTTCTTCATCAGATAGCCGACACCGCCGGAAAGCTTTCCCGCGACTTTGCGGGAGCGGTCGACAATTTTCTTGAGATCAAAAGAAATATCTTTGGCCGCGAATCCGAATTCATCGAGCCGATGCAGCAGGTGATAGATTTCTGAGGATCGAAGCAGCGCCTTTGTTGGAATACAGCCCCAATTCAGACAAATGCCGCCCAAATGCTCGCGTTCGACGATCGCTGTTTTCATACCGAGCTGCGAAGCCCTGATGGCTGCGACATACCCACCTGGTCCTGCCCCAATCACCACAATATCAAAAGCTGTGTCAGCCATATCTCCCCCGGCTTGCAAATCGTTTGGATTTTTGAACAGTCAGATAGAAGGACGATTAATCAAGACATAGTTCGAAAATCGTCGCCACTCCAACAGTGAATTGTTGCTTTCCATTGATGATGATCCCGATCAGGGAGGTCGCTATAAGCAAAGCATTTCTTAGCCGTATAGCCCGACGAGCGTAACGGGCCGTCCTCCAAGGCCTTGCTTAAATCGGGTTACGCCTGCAGCTTTTTCCGGATGAATACCGCCGAGATCAAGCGTTGTGACGCCGCGGCCCTTAAGATCGGTGATTGCCGTCCATAACAAGAGATGATGCGCCCGGCATGCGCGGCCTTCTTCACTTGTCCAGCCTGCCTGATATGTGGCGCTTTGTCCGTGGCAAAATATTAGAACGGAGGCAACTATCTTACCTTTTTTGATCGCATTAACAAAGAGCGCCTCTTCTTCCGGCGCAGCGCTCGCGACCATTGTTGCGAGACGAGAAGGTGTCGGGCCGTGATAGCCTCGCATCGATTTATCTACGGCATAAGTTGCCAGAAAGCGATCAGCACTCATGGCTGTCTTGTCGCAAACAACCTCAACACCGGAGCGCTCAGCCTGGCAAAGAGCATTACGCCATTTGCCCTTGAAGGCTTTACGGATGCCCGCGAGAGTAGGTTTGAGGTCAAGCATGATTGTCCGGTAAGGCTCCGAACCTTTCCGGCGCAGCCCAGCACCGCGGAGTATAATTTCAGCTTCCTGGCCGTCATCAAGCTCAGGCAGGATTTGCCGCCAGCGACCAATGCGCTTAGGAAATTCATAGTTGAACACAGAGAAGAATTTTTGCCAGCGCTGCGGACTCACCTGTTGGTCGAACCATAGCGGTCCGCGATGGAGCTTTACAATATGAATTGGCCCAACCTTTATTTCCTGGATTTGCATCAGGCCAAGGATATCGTCAGCCTCGGAAATCAGCGCGCGACGGCTCATCATCTGGTCGTGCATGCGCGCAGCGAACGCATAGGGCCAGCTCTGGAGCAAATTGGCGCGTGGTGTCTCCAAGAGAAGCTCTCGCCAGCGCTTGTTCGATATTGGTGACCAGTCGAAAAACAAATGAGCCTCCGGATAATCTCCGAAGGCTTATCTGAAGAAACTTGCTGGAATATTGTGTCTTGGAGCGTCAACGGTGCCATCATAACAGCATCGTAACCGGCTCTTCGATCAGCCCTTTAAATGCTGAGAGAAGCTGCGCGCCGAGCGCCCCATCAACGACGCGGTGATCGCAAGAGAGCGTCACCGTCATTGCGTTGACGATCTTGATCTCATCACCTTTGACTGAAGGACGTTTCTCGCCCTGTCCTACCGCCAGGATTGTCGCGTGAGGCGGATTGATGACAGCATCAAATTGTTTAACGGAGAACATGCCGAGATTCGAAATCGCGGTCGAGCCGCCCTGATATTCGTGCGGCGCCAAGCGGCGCTTCCGGGCACGCTCTGCAAGGTCGCGCATTTGCTGTGAAATCTCGACAAGCGTCTTTTCTTCGACACTTCGTATAACCGGTGTGAATAAGCCGCCTTCAATTGCAACCGCAACGGCAACGTCCGCATGCTTATGGAACAGCATACCTTGCTGAGTCCACGTTGCGTTCGCGGCAGGAACGCGCATGAGCGCCAAGCCCATCGCCTTAATAATAAAATCGTTGACGGACAGACGGTAAGCCTTCGGCCCTTCTTTCGGCGAACGCATATTCAACCGCTGGCGGGCCTCCAAAAGGCCATCGAGCTCACAATCTACGGTGAGATAGAAATGCGGTATGGTTGATTTGGCTTGTGTCAGACGCGCGGCAATCGTCTTGCGCATATTGTCATGCGGGACAACCTCATAAGTACCCTTCTCATAGAACGACAGAATCTGATCGTCCGGCATGGCCTCCGCTGCGATCGCCGTTCCGGTCGAAGGTGTGAGCGCCTGGCTTTGTCCTGTAGAGGCTTGCGCTTTTGCAGGGACACCCTGCTCGATTGCTTTTTCAACATCCCGCAAGAGAATCCGCCCATGCGGTCCACTGCCCTCTAACGCGGTTAGATTAATTGATTTGTCCTTGGCGATCCGGCGCGCGAGAGGAGAAGCGAAAACCCGACAACCTTGCCCAATCGCTGCCGACAGTTGCGATTGTGCTGCTGACACGGATTTTCGCTCATTCCCAGT
>CAZMAC010000200.1:0-5837 GCA_964564085.1 uncultured Hyphomicrobiaceae bacterium | reverse complement strand
GACAGATCAACTTTTCAACCTTCAAATGATTCCATTTGAAGGTCGGTTGATCTAGCAGGCCACGGATCTCAGTTCATCTAGAAGAACGCTTTCAGGCGAAGTGGGTACCGGTTCGCCCCCCGGAAAGCGCGATAAGACAAAAGGTTAGAGCCGACCATCCGATTCAATCGGATCGGGAAAGGCTCTAGAAAACCTGGAATGACGGACGAAAAGGGACTGTTTCTCCGTCATCCCGCTTTATGAGCCTGCCCTCCTCTGGGCACAAATCATTTTTGGGTAAAACGCTCCGTTGGCGGTGAGTTTCTCTGATCGCGGGGGATCAACCCGTTTGCGAGGCTTTGAAAAGGTTGATTAATTCGACGCGGGGCGTTGAAAAGACGTCGACAAACTGGCTATCAGTGCCCCATGTCGTCATAGTGTCATTCGCCGGTATGAATGGTGTATCGGCCGACGAGAAAAGCATGAAAGCATAATGGAGGAATGGAATGGCCCGGGTGGCGGTTGTGACAGGGGGAACACGGGGGATCGGGCATGCGATCTCAATTGCGCTGAAACAAAAAGGTTGCCGTGTTGCAGCAAATTATGCCGGCAACGATCAAGCCGCCCAGCAATTTCAGGCGGAAACGGGCATTCCTGTCTATAAATGGAATGTTGGCGATTATGAAGCCTGCAACACTGGGCTCAAGCGCGTCGAGGCCGATCTGGGCCCTGTCGCTATTGTCGTGAACAATGCTGGCATTACACGCGATGCCATGCTCCATCGCATGACTCCGGAAATGTGGAATGAGGTCATCCGCGTCAATATGAACTCTATGTTCAACATGACCCATCCGGTTCTCGAGGGAATGCGGAGCCGCAATTGGGGGCGGATCGTAAATATTTCATCGATTAACGGTCAGAAAGGGCAGATGGGCCAGACCAACTATTCTGCCGCAAAAGCCGGCGTCATCGGCTTCACCAAGGCCCTTTCGCAGGAGACCGCGCGTAAAGGCATCACGGTCAATTGCATCGCGCCGGGTTATATCGATACCGATATGGTTGCCGCCGTCCCTGAGAATGTGCTCGAAGGGATTATCGCGCAAATTCCGGTGGGACGGCTCGGGAAAGCCAGCGAAATTGCGCGCTGCGTGACATTCCTGGCAAGCGATGATGCAGCCTTTGTGACGGGCGCAACGCTCACAGTCAATGGCGGGCAATATATTGCAAGCTGATTGATCGTTCATCGGCGATATTTAGAGCCATGTTCCGACTGCGTAGAGAGGAACAGGCTCTAAATCACGGGAGGAAATTCAGGCCCTCACCCGTGTTTCAGGAACGAATAGCGTAAATTCCCGGATTGCACCGAAGGCTCCTCGTCGCGCTCCGTTTCCGGCTCGCCGAAATCGCTTGGCAGCGGAATGTCTCCGCTTGAGTTCGGCGATGGCAGACCTAAGCCTGGCTGACCGTAACGGCGCGACCGGTCTTGAGCCGGGCTTGAATGCGCCGCCTCATCGCCGCCGGAGCCGCCGCTTGCGCTCGTCCATTGGCTGGCGCCAAACCACACCTGTATGAGCTGATATTCATCGTCGGTCAGATCAAGCCCGACCTGTGAGCAGCGTGTCAGCACATAATCGCGATAGGCGCGGGCGACCGCAGCAGGAGACCGCGTATGTTCCAGCCAGGGGTCGATTTCGTCGACGGCATTGATCACGAAGGCCACGTCCTGCGGCGACAATTTCAAACCGGCCGCACCGGCCCGCACGATCACGGCATCGGCTGAGCGGTCTGGCGAAAAGCCGTTTTCCCGCACCTCCGCCGCGATCAATGTGAAAAGCAGCTGATACTCGCTTGGAGGAAGAGGCGGCGCCTGACAGGCCTCATAGATTCGCGTTATTGAACGCTGCAATTCCGCCAGCCGGCCATTATTCCCCGTTTGCGTTTGCTGTTGTTCTCTCGCATGTGCGGGCGCGGCCTGCTCAACGCGCGTCACAGGCTGCGGTATGGGTGCGGGCGGCGGCTGTGGCTGTTCTTCCTCGACAGTACGAAGATCGTCACGAAGCCGGTGACGCTGCGGGTCATAAACGAAATGCGGCGGTTTTTCCGTCAGCCGCAAATGGCTCGGAAGGTTCTGAGACAGGAAGTTCAAAAACCCGCCGGAACCGGCCCAGTTGGTGCCGATCGTCTTCGGATGTCCGAGGGTTTTCTGCGCCCGATCTGCAAGATAAGCAAGCGGCACCGGCTTTTCCGAATTCTCGACGACATCGCGAACAAGATCTAGAATTTCATCGCCAATCACTTTGAAATCGTCGATGAGCGACTGGATCGCTGCTTCCGAAGTATTGCCCACAGCAGGTTTGCGCTTCGGCGTCGGTTCGGCAAGAGCCGGCATTGGTGGAGGCGCAGTCCTGGGAGGCAGGCTGGGCGTATTCCGGGCAGGAGGGACCGAAGACTTCGGTTGCTTTAGCACGGCCGGCGCCGGGATGTCATCGTGCTGTAATGCCGCGTCAGACTGCATCAGACAGCGAATGAGGTCTTCCTCCCGAATGCGGCAATCTGAGAATGCCTTATAATAAGGGGAGGTATAGTCATTCGTGTAGATGACGGTTTGCCGGTTATGCGAGCGCAAGCTCAAAAGAACCGGCGTGAAATCGGCATCCCCGGAAAGAATGATGAATTCATCAAAGCGTGTCGGATGATCGAGATAGTCCCGCACATCGCAAGCAATGCGAATATCGGAGCTGTTCTTGAATTGCGACGTCAAATGCGGACAATCGATCACTTCAAGACCGGCGCGCATAAAGCTGTGGCGCACAAAGGCGAATGATGTGGGATCGCCCGAACCTTCACGCCCACTGCGGCGCGGAATCGGATTACCGTAGCATCGCCCAACGGCAATACGCCGTCGCAACGGAGGTCCAGGATTGTCGGTTCGGATCAATGCGCCCGAAACGAGTTGTTTCAGCCAAAAAGACGGACTCTTGGCAAATCGTGACGCTGCTGTTTCATCGCGACTCTTAAGTGATAAGTAGATGTTATCAAAGTCAATAAAAAGCGCGGATAGACAAACGCCCGCGTTCCCCGGAAGCATCTCGGTACACCCCGCTATAAATCCGGATAAAGTAACTCAATGCACTTTATCCGTCTTCTTAATTTTTACAATGAAAGCACACCTAGCTTGCCCTCAAGGTGTTAGATAAAGTCCGCTATCTCTTTCTCTAACCCTTACAGTGTGCCTTCAAGCCTTTCTTATTATCTTTCGAAATCCGGGACGAGCCGGACATCGAATCGCTGCCCCTTTGCATGGCGATTAAACGGCAATCGTGAACGCGCCGCAAGCACTCTGCTCAACCCTGCGTCTTATCCACAAGCCGTTCCCACTCTGCTCTCGCCGCTCTGTTGATAAACTTCGCGCCGAACCATGACGGATCAGTAACGATCCTTACGTTGCCTAATTTCTGAGAAAATTGTGGCAAGCGGGTGGCCGGACATCCCGAGCTGGCGCTGGATCTCTTCGCTGTCCGGACGCAAGAACGGGTTCTGTTGCAATTCAGCTTCGAGAGACACCGGCAAGGTCAGCTTTCCCTGCGCGCGCAGGCTTTGAATGTCCTGTGCCCTCTTCTGGAGCGAAGGATTACCGGGCTCGATGGTAAGCGCGAAGTTGGCATTGGCATGGCTGTATTCATGGCCGCAATAAATCATCGTTTCCGGAGGAAGAGCCATGATTTTCTGGAGAGATTTCCACATCATCTCTCCATCGCCCTCAAGCAAACGGCCGCAGCCGAGGGAGAATAATGTGTCGCCCACGAAAGCGAGCCCATCACCTGAAAGCCAGTAAGTAACGTGCCCCAGCGTATGGCCCGGCGTTTCGATCACCTGGACCTTATGGCTGCCAAAGCTGAACTCGGAGCCTTCGGAAACACGGTTGTCAATTCCGGGAATATTGGCAGCCTCTTTTTCAGGCCCGATAATCGTACAGCCCGTTTCCCGCTTCAGCTCGGCATGTCCGGCTGTGTGATCGTGGTGGTGGTGTGTCGTCAGAATATGTGTGAGAGTCCAGCCATGGTCCTGCAATGCGGCGCGAATGGCGGCCGCATCAGGGGCGTCGATCGCCGCCGTGACATTGGCATCAGGATCGTGAATAAGGACCCCGAAATTATCCGATCGGCAAATAAATTGGTTTATCTTCAACTCAGCCATCGCAATCTCTCCAATATGCCATTTGGCATTGCAGCAAGCTTTTTGCGCTATTCCTCATTTGCTAGCATACAATACCGGTGAAGCCACGGCATCAAACCATAGCTTTTAGAGATGCGAGTGACGAATGCGCCCTGAAGTCAGCGAACTCAGCACTTTTTACGACGGTCAGCTTGGCAGTGTGGCCCGGCGCCTGCTTGCGCATCGGATCCGTACCGCCTGGCCGAATGTCGAAGGCGAGACCATTCTGGGGATTGGTTACGCCGCGCCTTTCATGCGTCAATTTCGCGCCGAAGCCCGACGGCAACTTTTATGCATGCCTGAGGACCAGGGCGCGATACGCTGGCCACGCGAAGGTCCGACATGCAGCTTCTTATCGTGCGAGAGTGACCTTCCCCTCCGGCCGTCCACGGTCGACCGGATTCTCGCGGTGCACTGCCTGGAGCATTGCGGCGTCTCCCGGCCTTTATTGCGGGAGCTATGGCGTGTGTTAACACCGGAAGGCCGACTCCTACTGGTCGTGCCA
Source organism: uncultured Hyphomicrobiaceae bacterium (assembly GCA_964564085.1). Lineage (GTDB taxonomy): Bacteria > Pseudomonadota > Alphaproteobacteria > Rhizobiales > Rhodomicrobiaceae > JAHQVI01. The sequence goes on along the minus strand of CAZMAC010000200.1, from coordinate 1,138 downwards.
AACCGGCGCGGAATGTGGGCGCGCGCCGATGCAACACCTTTCGGACACGGGCACCCTTATAGCCGCGGCCAGTTGGAACGGCTTCTTGGCGATAGTCTTTATGCGGCAATCGGTTGGTGGCCCACATTGTTTATGCCCCCTGTCAGGCGACGCCTCGTCCTGAAAACGGCAGTCGCCTGGGAACGTGTTGGCCTTTATGTCTGGCCGGCCTTTTCGGGCCTGCTCATCGTTGAGGCGCAAAAGCAAATCTATGCGCCGGTTAAGGGTCAGCGTGTGCCAATTCGCGCCAAGCTGCAGACAGCCCCGCGCGGCGTGACGGCGTATACCGGGCATCGCCGCGAAGAGTGATATTGCGCAGGCGAAAAAGGCCTCATTCGCTGATGCATATGCAGCGAAAGCTGCCAATCGCTTTGGTCTTGGAGACCTTCCTGATCTTTTCCAGAGTCATTCTGGAAAATCAATTCTGTGTCCGAGTTGGTGCTATCGATCTCTTTCACATTTAAGTCGTTTCGCGTCTCCGAGCGGCGAACCGGTAACCACTTCGCCTGAAAGCGCTTCAGAAATCAATGCTTTCAGTGCCTTTTGGTTTTCCATACATTGCATAGGATAGAATAGGGACATTTCCTGAGGTCGGGCCAAGGTCATTCGGGCTCTGCGATCCTTCCATATCGATCGCGACGCGCGGAATGATGAGGCCAAAAACAGTTCGCATATGGTTCATTGTGGGCTGAAACATCAAGGAAGGTTGAAAACGGAGATTGATATGACGGATCAAAATCACCCATCGGCCCCGACCGGCCAAAAATCGCCGACAGGCGTTCAAACCAGGCAAGGGGGCCGCGCAAAAATAACAGTTTGGATATTGCTTTTTTCGCTCCTGCTGGCCGTGATTATCGGCGGCGTCCTGTTGAGCAGTACTGACGAAATCCAGGAAACGGGACAGACATCGTCGTCAGGCGAGGCGTCCTCAACAACCACGGATACGCCTCAAACGGATTCGGCAAATTGAGAATTCTTGGGACATCGTCAGGCATATGGCGTTCCAGCTGTATCGCGAAAGCTGGTATGGTGGACGCGACTGGGATTGAACCAGTGACCCCTACGATGTCAACGTAGTGCTCTACCGCTGAGCTACGCG
>CAZMAC010000199.1:0-5891 GCA_964564085.1 uncultured Hyphomicrobiaceae bacterium | reverse complement strand
CGTCTTCTGCTGTGCGTATGTTTGTCTGTGCCTGTGCTGTCGTTTCCGCAGCGAAGAGCACACCAAGCAGAACCAATACTCCAAATAGTTGTTTCATTTTGCCCCCTCAACTCAGTCGGTCAATCGATTTAGATGGAAAATTACAGCTCTTTTCGCGACATAAATATGGCGATTTTTCTTTTTCCCGACGCTAATTACATCGGCAAGCTCAACTGCATTCTTCAGTGTTAAAACCCACTTTTTTTATCTGATGTTGTCAAGCTAAATAAAGCCCTATTTTTCAGTATCGTTTTCTTTAACACTGAGAGGGATATTTTTATCTAAGATATTGCGACGATGAAAATACGGTAAATTTGATAGAATTAGTTTAGTTGTCGTAAAAAGAGAACCTCCCAATCGTTTGAATTCCTTATTTATTCAATTATTTCAATTATATAAGGGCATATGAAGTTTACTCGACTCATTGATTTTTTGGTTAAAATGTGTTTTTCTTCACCATGTTATAGTTAACGTAAATCCATAACCTAACAAACGTGCTCAATCACATGATGACTGTAAGTCACTGATAGAGTTGTTACTTTTGTTATGAATGACGTTAGCTGGCATGGAAAGTGGCTTTGTAAGCAGTTACCACGGAGAATGCGGCATGCGACGTAACGAACAGAATTACTTAACTAAAAATGGTTTTCGAATAGCGCAAAACTCTGTTTTTTACTTATTAGTGATTCTAGGGATTGCTGTATCAACCGAGACCCACTCTTTTGGTACCCCGACAGTGGAAACAATCGATTGGCCTAAAGACACTCCGAAGACGGAAGCAGCCATTGACCTTGGGCGTCACCTCTTCTTCGATCCTCGTCTGGTGCTCAATGAGCAACAATCCTGCGCAAGCTGTCACAGCCCGCACATGGGATACGCCGATGGCCTGGCACAAGATCTGAGTGGACACAAGGATTGGAAACGCGCAACACGTAACTCTCCCTCTCTCTATAATCTGGCATGGGCCCCGGTTCTGCATTGGGATGGCAGGACCCCGGATGGCCAATGCTTTACGGCAGAAGATACAAAAGAAAAGGTGTGTTTAGCGCCGCTGGAAAGTCAGGCTTTCAAATCCATGCGCTCCAGGAAAATCTACAAAGGGTTTCTGCCGAAGGTGCAAGCCGAGCCAGAATATCAGCGCATGTTCAAAGAGGCTTTCCCGCCAAATGGAGAAATCACGCACATCAACATGGCCAGGGCGATTGCGGCTTTCGAGCGTAGCATTGTCAGCAATGACTCAGCCTTCGACCGCTACCTGGCTGGCGACGAAGCTGCAATCTCAGCAGAAGCAAAACGCGGTTTCGAACTGTTCCAAGGCAAAGCAAATTGTACTCGCTGCCATAATGGCGAGAATTTCACAGACTGGCTGTTCCATAATATCGGTGTAGAAAGTGAGGATCCCGGCCGCGCTAAAAAGGTCAAAACGGACGAAGAGAAAAAAGAATTTCAGGGTGCATTTAAGACACCTGGTCTGCGAAACGTCGCGTTAACACCGCCTTACATGCACAATGGATCGCTTGGGTCTTTGGAAGATGTCATAGCGTTTTATAATCGCGGCGGCGACAAAAAGGGCAATCTCTCGCCATTGATGGAGCCCCTTGATCTGTCCCCACGGGAACAATGGGATCTCGTTACATTCCTTCATGCTTTAACAGATCCGATTGAAACCAAAATCCCTGTCATTCCAGGATTGAAAGAGGAAACGACTGCGAGCACATCGCAAGATAGTCAGAACGCCAAGAAATAAGCTCATTTGAAAAACGGCCTCTGCTCTTCAATGATGACGTCAAGAGCAGAGGCTGACAGCAGCCAACGGGGAATGGCATTCTTTGAAATTCGTTTCTTTCATCCCGAGCATTCGTGAATGGGGATGAAACCTTCTATTCGCCGTCGCACTGTGAATGAAAAACGATGTCGGCGGAAATTAGCGTACCAGCTCAAGGCAACAGATTACGACCGCTTGAAGATGGCTTGAGAGAGCAGTGACTGAAATTCACGGTACGAGCTTATAGCCACCGGTTTCGGTCACGAGAAGCTCGGCATTTGAAGGGTCTTTCTCGATTTTCTGGCGAAGCCTGTAGATATGGGTCTCCAGCGTATGTGTCGTGACACCGGCATTATAGCCCCACACCTCGTGTAGCAACACATCGCGAGAAACAACCTTCTCACCTGCCCTATATAGAAACTTCAGGATCGATGTCTCCTTTTCCGTCAGCCGGATTTTGCTTCCCTGCGCATCGAGCAGCATTTTCGATGCCGGCTTGAAGCTGTAAGGGCCGATCGTAAAAACGGCGTCTTCGCTCTGCTCATGCTGACGCAGCTGCGCCCTGATCCGCGCAAGAAGAACGGCGAATTTGAACGGCTTGGTGACATAGTCATTCGCCCCCGACTCAAGACCGAGAATTGTGTCGGAATCCGAGTCCTGCGCCGTGAGCATCACGATTGGCCCTTTAAAGCCGTTCTTGCGCAGAATCTTGCACGCCTCGCGTCCGTCCATGTCCGGCAGGCCAACATCCAGGAGAATGAGGTCGACCGTCTCAGCTTTGACCTGCGAAATCCCTTCGGCTGCCGTACCGGCGGACGCCGTCGCAAACTCCTCATACAGTTCGAGCTGGTCCAAAAGGGACTCCCGAAGGTCCTTATCATCATCAACGACAAGAATCTTGCGCGCAGTGCTCATTCGAGGCTCCCGATCAATGTGTATCCAGCATAAGATAGTCTGAATCTCGTTGCGTTTTGTAGCGCTTTATTGGCTGCACCCCCAAATCCGCCGAGAACGGACCATGCCAAAGATTGTTGTCAGGGGATTATCGCGAGCACACGCCCAAGGCAAGCTTCATCTGGAGAATTTGTGCTTTCCATGTGCGCTGGGACGGGGCGGGCGGCGGGCGAAAGGCGGTGAAGGCGACGGAATAACGCCGAAAGGGCTCTGGGTCTTTCGCGAGGTGTTTTACCGGCCTGATCGGGTTCGTCGTCCTCAAACGGGGCTTCCGGTCCTGCCGCTGAGCCCGCAAATGGGCTGGTGCGATGCGCCGGGCGATGCGAATTACAACCGTCTTGTTCGCCTGCCCTACCCAGCCAGCCACGAGTCGCTGTGGCGCCGGGATCATCTTTACGATCTTCTTGCCGTGCTCGGCTATAATGACGCACCGCGCTCTCACGGCCGGGGCAGCGCCATTTTTTTGCATCTCGCGCAGGACGATTATGGACCGACGGAGGGATGCGTCGCGCTTTCGGCTGATCATATGCGAATGCTGTTAAAAGTCTTACGGCCCGGCCATTCGCTGATTGTGGCATAGCATCTTGAACCGTCCAACTCGAAGCCAAACTGCACTCAATTGGATGCGTTTTGCTCGAAATAAGCGATTTGCCACGATTATTGTAAAGAGCTGCCCGAGCCATCATCTGGGGCAGCCATCTCCATCTGCGCCAGGGCGATCAGCACTTCCGAGCGCTCCTTCAGGCTGCGGGCCTCAAGCAGGGCCTGCTTTTCTTCAGGGCCATAAGGACTGATCATGGAGAGGGTGTTGACGAGCAACTCGGCCGGCGAACGCTCGATGCTTTCCCAATCCGCCGTCATCTCCCGGGCCGCGAGATAGGTTTTCAGAACCTCGAGCAAGCGCGGCCAATCTACGGCTTCCTGCCCATGACCGCGTATGAAATCTTCCACAAAGGGCTGGTAGTTGACTTTGACGCTGCGGTAAGGTTCGGCCGACTCCAATTCATCGACGATATCGAATCGCGCGATCCCCGCCAGCGTGACCAAAATCCGTCCGTCCTCCGTTTCGCTGAATGCTGTCAGGCGGCCGACACATCCAGTCCGCCTTAGCGCAACGGTCTTGTTGAGCGGCGACTCTTCCTCTTCGGAATGCGATCGCGGTTGGACAATGCCCAGGACACGGTCGCCGGCCAGCACATCGTCGATCATTTCCAGATAGCGTGGCTCGAAGATATTGAGCGGCAGCGTCGATCGCGGCAGAAGAATGCAGCCTTGCAAAGGAAAAACCGGAATGACATCGGGCAGATCGGCTGGTTTGCTGTAACGATCGGTCAGGCTCAAAATCTCACCCCGCTAGGCAAAAAGCAACGCGGAGAGCCTTTGGCGTCCTTTGACGGACAGCGGATCTCCTGAGCCCCAGGCCTCAAAAAATTCAACAAGTTGCTTGCGCGCAGCTCCGTCATTCCAGGACGGGTCACGCTTGACGATATCGAGAAGCTGATCCACCGCGCCCTCGCGATTGCCCTTGGCGTTGAGCGCCAGGGCCAGATCGAACCGGGCCTGGCAATTGCCGGGATCGGCCGCGATGTCCTGTTCGAGTTTGGCGAGATCGGCGCCTGCACTGGCCGCGTCCTTGCGGGCCAGTTCGAGGGCTGCCTGCGCACTCGCGATAGGTGCGGCATTTGCTTTAGAGGGCGGCGTGAGCGCCAATGTTTGCTCGGCGCGCTCAAGATCGCCGGTCGCAATATAGCAGCGGGCAAGACCGCCAATGGCGTCAATATTTCCGCTGTCGCTTTGAAGAATTTCAGCAAATGCCGTAGCCGCGCCGTTAACGTCTCCCGCTTTCAGAGCCTCTTGAGCCGTCTCCAGCTCGGAGCCCGCGAACGCGTCTTTCCCCGCGATGCGCTCAATAAATGCACGCAGCTGGCTTTCGGGTAAGGCCCCCATAAAGCCGTCGACAGGTTGCCCGTTTTTGAAGGCAAACACCGCCGGGATCGATTGGACGCTGAGCTGTCCGGCAACTTCAGGATGCTCGTCAATATTCATCTTTACCAGCTTGACGCTTCCGTTAGCCGCTATAACGAGCTTCTCAAGAAGCGGGGTCAATTGGCGGCAAGGTCCACACCACGGCGCCCAGAAATCGACGAGAACAGGCTGTTGGCGCGAAGCCTCGATGACGTCCTGAACGAAGGTTTTCGTGGTCGTGTCCGCTATTAAATCAGCGCTCTGAGCAGGCGCCGCTGGATCGGGTTGCCCCGAAAGATTGAGTATCATGTGTCTTGCCTAAGTCAGATAATAGACCGGTCAATTGCCAAGATCTTGTTGCTTTAAAATGGCGCGTGGCGGCCTCTTTGCCAAGTGTTTTGGCGGACCGCCGTGGAGAAGCCGCATCTGTTTTCTAATTGAATGCCATAATTCTAGGGCTGTGGTTGCAATCATCGAGGAATGTTATCAAGTCATCTCTGGAAATGCCCGTTGTGGCCGTATTGACGAGGGGATGAAGATTGATTCGGCGATACGCCATCATTGCTTCATCGAGCACCACTGTGACGCGCTGTTGCTGATCATTGATGACGCCGAAAGTGGAAACGGACCCCGGTGTTACACCCAAAACCTCCTCAAGAAGTTCAGCATTTCCAAAACTCAGACGTCCCGATCCGATCTTTTGATGAAGCGTTTTTAAATCGATATTTGTGTCTTCAAGGGCGGTAATAAGCCAGAGCGTACCCTTCTTGCATTTCAGAAAGAGATTTTTCGTATGCGCGCCAGGGATCTCGCCGCGTAAAGCCTGCGATTGTTCAACCGTAAAAAGTGGAGGATGATCAACCGTTTCCGTCTTGATGCCGAGATCGGCCATATGTTTCAGAAGCTGGTCGCGGGTCCAGACCATAAGGACGTCGCCTCTCCGTCTTTTTTGCTTTACCGGGAGGCTTAGCCGAATGGGGCTCGCCGCGCAACCGGCTGAACTGCGGAAAACCGAAGCAATGGGAATTCCTTAGCCATCGCTTTACAAGACTGCTTGAAATGCAGCCGAGTTTGCGCCATAAAGCTGGTCTTGCGGTCGCGATGGCCGGTGGAGTGCGGGCGTAGCTCAGGGGTAGAGCATTACCTTGCCAAGGTAAGGGTCGTGAGT
>CAZMAC010000198.1:0-5910 GCA_964564085.1 uncultured Hyphomicrobiaceae bacterium | reverse complement strand
GAGACGGTCTGCAGTCCCGGCGCCCCGTGAGGGAAGCGATGGGGGTGAGTATAAGGGCGCGTAAGGGGGCGGGGATAAGTTTCGCCGGGAAATTAGATGCTTGGTGAATAAAGGGTTGCGCAGGCACGGCCTGCCAAACGGCAATTCAGTCGCTGATCGGCGGTCCGATTTCATGATATGGTTAAAAAGCAATGATTGACGGAGCTGTCTATGAATGCTCGCAAAGTGCGTTACAACCCTATTATTCTGATGATCATAACGGCTTTTGCCATTGGCCTGACGGCGCAAGGCGCTGCCGCGGTAACCGCCAGCCGGTGTATCGCTATGGCAAAGGCCGTGCCCGGCGTTCAGTTTGCCTCGCTGAATGACGTGGCTCTCGCCAAAGACGAAGTCAGCATCACCTTCGTGGGTCATGCCACATTCCGTATCGAAAGCAGCGGCGGGACCGTCATCGCGACAGACTACACAGGCTATGCCGGAAAAGGGCGCGTGCCCGACGTCGTGACTATGAATTACGCTCACACCTCCCATTACACCGACTACCCCGACCCGGCCATCAAACATGTGCTGCGCGGTTGGGGTGCGGATGGCAGCCGGGCGGAGCATAATCTAACGGTTGGCGACGTGCTCATCCGCAATGTGACAACGGATATTCGTGGCTGGGACGGGATCAGAACAAAAGACGGCAACTCGATTTTCATTTTCGAAATTGCCGATCTCTGTATCGGCCATCTCGGCCATCTGCATCATACGCTTGGACCTGAATATCTGGGCCTGATCGGGCAGCTCGATGTTGTCATGGTGCCTGTCGACGGCGCATACACGATGGATCAGGCGGCGATGGTGGAGGTGTTGAAGCTGCTGAAAGCCAGGCTCATCCTGCCGATGCATTTTTTCGGCCAGACCACGCTGTCACGCTTTCTCGCCAAGCTGGATGAAAGCTTCGACGTCGATGTCAGCAAAACGGCAACCGTTACCGTCTCCGCCCGCACTCTGCCCGCAAAACCAAAGGTTCTGGCGCTTCCCGGCATCGACTGGATCAGTCCTGACGATTGACGGTGAATAAAATCGGCTTTGGAAGGGTCGCTAAACCTGTTCTGCCCGCAGGCTGTTCAGATCGAGACGGCGCGTAAACATATCGATCTTGCCCTCGGCATCGCGCGGCCACTGGTCCTCCGGCTTATCCCAATAAAGCTCAACGCCATTCTCATCCGGATCGCGCAAATAAAGCGCCTCGCTGACGCCATGATCGCTTGCGCCGTCCAGCGGAATGCCGGCCTGCTCTACCCGGCGCAGCGCATCGGCCAGTTCAGCGCGTGTGGGGTAGAGGATCGCCAGATGAAACAGTCCGGTCGTACCGGCCGGCGGCGGCGATCCGTTGAGGCTCTGCCAGCTATTGAGAGCGATGTGGTGATGATATCCGCCTGCCGAGATGAAAGCGGCCTGATCGTCATATGTGGTGATCAGCTCAAAGCCGAGCACGCCGACATAAAAGCTAAGCGCCCGCTCGATATTGGCGACCTTGAGATGGACATGGCCGATGCGCGTGCCGGGATGGACCGGGCGCGTCGGCTGGATGTGCTGGAATTTCGCATGGATGGTCATAACACGGCTCCTTTGAGCCTAATTTGGATGTGCATAGGCGCAGTGTAAATGAGGATTTTTGCCCGAAATAAATTGCGCAATTGCAATGTCCGGCGCGAGCCGATCCCGGCCAGCGAAAAGCTCAACTGGCTATGGTCTTGGCGCGATCGATACTTGCCATCAAATCACTGAACCGCTCGCCCTGGACCGCTACATGATCCTGTAAAAGCAGGGCGCTACGTTCTACGTCGCCGGCGACAATGGCCTTTACGATTTCCTCATGCTCGGCGCGCGATGTCTTGAGCCTGTCGCGCACACGAAGTTGCAGACGGCGGAAAGGCGCAAGCCGTTTGTGCAGGGCGATCGTCTGTTCCGCGAGAAAGCGATTGCCGCTAGCTTCGAAGATGGCGTAGTGAAAGCGCTCATTTTCGTAGTAATAGCTGTCCGAATTGCAGGATGCTGCCGCCCGTTGGCAAGCTGCAAGCGTCTCGTTCAGCGCGGCCTCGTCCTCCGGCATTAACCGGCGCGCCGCAAGCCGCCCGCACATGGCTTCCAGCTCGGCCATGACCTCGAACATTTCCAAGAGCCGCGTGGCGTCGGGTGCGCTGACAATTGCGCCGCGCCGGCCACGTAAATCAACCATGCCAACGGCGGCAAGCTGCTGCAACGCCTCGCGGACCGGAGTTCGCGAAACGCCGAATTGTTCGGCGAGCGCTGCTTCCTCAAGCCTTTCCCCTGGCGAATAGGCTCCGGTTGCGATACGCTCTTCGATCTTATCCCTTAGCCGTAGGGGGTGAGCTTCCTGCATGATGAAAGCTTGACGACAAGAAATGCAAAAATCAAGCTCATGCGTACATACAAGACACATTTATATCTCTTGACGCTTGCATCCGACCACTTTTCGCGCTTTCATGTATACATGACGGCCTGACCAGCTTTATTCATAACAAAATATGCGCGTTGATCGCGTTCTGTAAGGAGGAAATAATGAAATTCAGATCTCATGCTTTTTCGGCCAAAGCCGCTGCCGCCGTTCTCGGGTTTGCCATGATGGCCTCGCCCCTGGCGGCTCAGACCACCTTGAAAGCGTCCCACCAATTCCCTGGCGGCAAAGGCGACCCGCGCGATGAAATGGTCCAGCTCATTGCCCGCGAAGTCGAAAAAGCCGATGTCGGATTGAAAATTCAGGTTTTCCCAGGCGCTTCGCTCTACAAGCCGAAAGAGCAGTGGAACGCCATGACGCGCGGTCTGCTCGATATGTCGTCCTTCCCGCTTGACTACGCGTCAGGCCAGCATCCGGAATTTTCCGCAACGCTCATGCCTGGCCTGGTCGGCAATTACGACCGTGCCCGCAATCTCAACGACTCTGAATTCATGAAGAAGATCAAGCAGATCATCAATGACGCCGGCGTCGTGGTGATCGCCGATGGCTGGCTCTCCGGTGCATTTGCTTCGAAGAAAAACTGCATTCAAGGACCCGATACGGTGAAAGGCCAGGTCACGCGCGCAGCCGGTCCTGCATTTGAGCAAATGCTGACCGCAGCGGGCGCATCGATCTCGTCCATGCCCTCATCGGAAATCTATAGCGCCATGCAGACCGGCATCCTCGATGCGGCAAACACGTCTTCGGCAAGCTTTGTCTCTTTCCGCCTTTATGAGCAGGTCAAATGCCTGACCGCGCCAGGCGACAACGCGCTCTGGTTCATGTATGAGCCGGTGCTGATGTCGAAGAAGACCTTTGATGGCCTGACCAAGGAACAGCAGGACGCGATCATGGCGGCTGGCAAAAAGTCTGAAGAGTTCTTCGAAGCCGAAGCGCGCAAGGGCGACCAGAAACTGATCGACACCTATAAAAAGGCAGGTGTTGAAGTCACTGAAATGACAAAAGAAGACTTCGACGCCTGGCTCGCCGTTGCCAAAGAGTCCGCCTATAAAGAGTTTAGCGAAAAGGTCGAAGGCGGCTCTGAACTGATCGACCAGGCGCTCGCTGTCAAATAATACCGACCAACGCGCCGTCCTTTAAGGGCGGCGCATCTCCTTCCCACCAGCTTGCAATGAGCTGCCGATGGTCCGCTCTTACATCTCGTTCGTGGATAACGCGTCCCGAGCCTTTGCCTTTCTCTCCGTGCTGTTGCTGATCGCAGCGGTTCTGGTCATCTGTCAGATGATTTTTCTGCGCTATGTGTTCCGTGCACCGACGATCTGGCAAACCGATTTCGTCGTTTATTCGGCAACGGCGGCGATCTTCTTCGGTGCGCCTTATGTCCTGATGACCAAAGGGCATGTCGGCGTTGACGTCGTTGAGAATATGCTGAGGGGCAGTGCCAGAGCCGCTTTGCAGACCTTCAGTAAAGTGCTCGGGCTGATATTCTGCACGGCGATGTTCGGCGCCAGCGTTTATTATGTCTGGGAGGCGTGGTCGCTGGGCTGGCAAACTTCCAATGTCTGGCAAATTCCCGTTTGGATTCCCGCCTTTCCCATGCCGGTGGGGTTCGGACTGCTTTGCCTGCAGTATTTTGCCGAATTCATGCGTCCGAAAGGTGAGCGGCCATGACCCCTGAAACGGCTGGTACACTTTTAATCGCCCTCCTCCTGTTTCTGCTCTTTACGGGTATGCCGATTGCCTTCGCTTTGGGCCTTGCGGCGATCGCAGCTCTTGTGCTGAGCGAAGGGACGGCCATCTTCCAGATCCTGGCCGAAACGATGTTCGCCGGGATCGCCAGCCTGGCCTTCGTTGCCATTCCGATGTTCGTGATGATGGGGGCGGCGGTTGCCTGCTCGCCGGCTGGCAAGGATCTTTATGAAGCGCTCGACCGCTGGCTGAACCGCGTCCCAGGTGGGCTGATCCTCTCCAATATCGGCGCTTGCGCAATCTTTTCCGGCATGACCGGCTCCAGCCCGGCAACAGCGGCAGCCATCGGCAAGATGGGCATTCCGGAAATGATGAAGCGGGGCTATCCCGGCGCGGTGGCGACAGGCTCCATCGCCGCTGGCGGGACGCTCGGCATTCTCATCCCGCCATCCGTGACGATGATTGTTTACGGCATCGCCACAGAGACCTCCATCGGACGGCTGTTCCTGGCCGGCGTCATGCCGGGACTTATGCTGACGGCCATGTTCATGGCTTGGGCTCTGATCGACGCCAGACGCCGCGGCTTCCGTTTCGACGATGTGGGTAAGCGCTTCACTTTCGCCGATAAGATCAGCATCCTGCCGCGTGTGCTGCCTTTCATTCTGATCATCGTCGGAGTGATGTATGTGCTCTATGGCGGTGTTGCGACGCCGTCAGAGGCGGCAGGGGCCGGAGCGCTGCTAACGCTGATTGTGGTCTTCGTGACCTACCGGCTGTTTCGAACCGGTGCCGCCCGGGAGATCTTTACCTCGACCATGCGCGAAAGCGTCATGATCATGATGATCCTGGCCTCGGCGGAGCTTTTTGCCTTCGCGCTGTCCTCGCTCTTTATCACGCAGACGGTTGCTTCCACCATCGCAGCTCTGGAAGTGAACCGCTGGGTCTTGATGCTGATCATCAATGTCTTTTTGCTCGTTGCGGGCATGTTCCTGCCGCCCGTGGCCGTCATCGTCATGGCGACGCCGCTGCTTTTGCCGATCGTAACGCAGGCCGGCTTTGACCCTTATTGGTTCGCCGTCATTCTGACCATCAATATGGAAATAGGGCTGATCACGCCGCCCATCGGGCTCAACCTATTCGTCATCAATGCAATTGCGCCAAATGTGCCGACCAGCGATGTGCTGTGGGGTGCGCTGCCCTATGTCTTAGTCATGATGCTTGCAATCGTTATTCTCTGCATTTTCCCCGGCATTGCGACCTGGTTTCCGGAATATCTCATGGGACCGGCGATCTGACCGGGCAGCTTATCGCAGGGCGTAGCGATGCAGCGATCAGGAGAAGTCTATGTCCTTAACGGAACCTCATGACGGTCAGGTTCAGATGCCGGATGGCCCGCTAAGCGGGATCACGGTGCTCGATCTGACGCGCGTCCTGGCGGGGCCTTACTGCACGATGGTTCTTGCCGATCTGGGCGCGCGGGTGATCAAGGTGGAGCAACCCGGCACAGGCGATGACAGCCGCGCATTCGGCCCCTTCATGAAAGGGCAATCGGCGTATTTCGGCTCGCTCAACCGGGGCAAGGAGTCCATCGCGCTCAATCTGAAGGATGATGGCGACAAGGCGATCTTTGCGAAACTTCTCGCCCTGTCCGATGTGCTGGTCGAAAATTACCGGCCCGGAACGATGGAAAAGCTCGACCTTGGCTGGGACCGTCTTCATGCGGACTATCCGCGGCTGATCTACGCGGCCGCGTC
>CAZMAC010000197.1:0-5939 GCA_964564085.1 uncultured Hyphomicrobiaceae bacterium | reverse complement strand
TATAAGGTTGTCATAGCGGGAAACCAGCTAACGCCCGAAGAAATCGAAACAATGAGATCGGAGCTGATCAGCTATTACACCGATCAGTTCGGCAAAGAATATGAAAAGCAGAATAATGGCAATCGGATCGATCTGAAGAGCATGTATTCATCGCTTGATGATGAAAGCATCGCTCTTCAATATTATTACATTCAGGCAAATGAAAATCCGCTTGGTGAAAAAGACAAACTCGACGCTGCATCTGATAATTCGTTTTATACCAAACTTCACGGAAAATATCATCCGGCGGTCCGCAGTTTTCTTCACAAATTCGGCTATTACGATATCTTTTTTGTCGACGATCAGACAGGCGATATCGTTTATTCGGTTTTCAAGGAACTCGATTATACGACTTCGCTGCTGGACGGCCCTTACGCAAAAACTAATTTTGCCGAAGTTTTCCGCAAGGCTCGTGAACTGAAGCAAGGCGAATTCGCATTCAGCGATTTTCAGCAATATCTCCCCTCTTACGATGCGCCTGCAAGCTTCATCGCGGCGCCGATCTTTGAAGGGACGAAGAGATTGGGCGTGCTGATTTTCCAGATGCCGCTGGATCGGATCACGCAAGTGATGAGTGAGCGGACGGGGCTCGGCGAAACAGGCGAGGCCTTCCTGGTCGGCGCGGATTATCTGATGCGGTCCGATTCCTATATCGACCCCGAAAATCACTCAGTCATCGCCGCATTTCGTAATCCTGAAAAGGGCAAAATCGAAACGGCTAGCGTTAAGGCAGCGCTTAGTGGGGAAAGCGGCGCTGAATTCATCAAGGATTACAACGGCCGGCCCGTCCTGTCAGCCCATGGTCCTGTGGACATCCTCGGCATTAGATGGGCCATCCTGGCAAAGATCAATCAAGAGGAGGCTCTAGCTGCAGAAGGTGAGATGGTCCAGTCGATCCTGGTTATCGGTCTGGTGGGTTTATCGCTAATCGCGGTTCTCGGCTACTTTCTCGCCAGAAGCTTTTCACGGCCCATCACAGGTATGACAGATGCGATGCGTAGCCTGGCCGATGGCAACACCAATGTCGATGTGCCCGCACTTGGTCGTGCAGATGAGATCGGCGATATGGCTGCGGCGCTTAATGTGTTCAAAGAGAACGCGGTTTCGAAGATCGCCATGGAAGAAGAACATCGCAGAAACGAGGAAAAGCTGCTGAAGCAGAAAGAAGCTGCGGCCGAAGATGTCCGGAAATTCATGGACAAAATTGGCCAGATCGTCGAAACGGTCACCTCCGCGGTTGCGCAGCTCAATGCTTCATCGAAATCCATGGGTGATGTCGCTACCGAAACGAAGAACCGGACCAAAGCGGCGGCATCCGGCTCGAACGATGCGTCGCAAAATGTGCAGACCGTGGCAACGGCGGCTGAGGAGTTGTCCGGCTCGATTGCGGAGATCAGCAGGCAGGTTTCAACTTCAACGGAGATTGCCGGGCGCGCGGTCGATAGCGCCAAGGAGACCGACGACCAAGTCCAGAGCCTGGCCCAGATCGCCGGTAATATCGGCGAGGTCGTCAATCTGATCGCCGATATCGCTAAGCAAACCAACCTGTTGGCTTTGAATGCGACCATTGAGTCCGCGCGCGCCGGTGAAGCGGGCAAGGGCTTTGCGGTGGTGGCCTCCGAGGTTAAGGATCTGGCTTCACAGACTGCAAAGGCGACTGAGCAAATCAGCGCCCAGATTGCTCAAATCCAGACCGCAACCAAGGATGCGGTAACGGCTATCGGCTCTATCGGCGGCATCATCAGCGAAATGGATCATATCACGACCGGCATTTCCGCAGCTGTTGAAGAACAAGCCGCTGCAACGCAGGAAATCGCGCGGGCGATTGACCGGGCAGCAACCGGCACGGAAGAAGCGGTGAAAAATATCGATACGGTCAATCAGGCTGCTGACGCAACGGGTGAAACCGCTGTCCAGATTATGAACGCCTCCGACGAACTTTATCAGCAGGCCGAAATCATGAGGTCCGAGGTCGACAAGTTCATGAACGCGTTGGTAACCGGCCCGCTTGACCGCCGGAAGGAAGAGCGGACTATCGATTTCAACGACCGCCGCGCCGCTTGACCGGCGATCTGTAAGGCAGGCGTTCGCAACTCAACACCGGGTTGTTTGCCAAAGATAAGTTTGACGATCCATGCGGGACTGCCGGAGCCCTCCGGCAGTCCCGGCTTTTTTGGTATGCGGCATCGTATTTTCTTGAACGCATCGTAATTGGCTTGACTGTCTTCGGGGTAAGTTGGCTTTGACGCCGGTGCGGTGCCAACTTCTGCTTCTTGCTTTGCCTGCGCTTGGCGATTAACAATCGATACCAGTCTCAAATTGAGCTGAGTGGTGGGGACGTTATGGCAACCAAGACCCAGACCGGCGGCGGTTTTCAATGGAATGCTGGCGGATGGTTTGGCTCCCAAATCGGAGCTACCGTCTGGATCGCTATTTGCGCCATTCTTCTTGTTGGCAAAGACCTCTCTATCGCGGCAATCATTTTCATCGTATTCCTGATCCCCAATAGTGTCGGAACGGCGCTCTGGATCGGTCGAAGCCGCATCAGCGCTTATGCCGGGATACAAATCTTGCTGGCTGTGTGCTGGATATGCTCCTTGGCGACGGTCTATGCCATTGAGGGGAGCGGCCTTTGGGCAGCGGTGAGCGGCATTGATATTGATGGGCAGGGAACCGGCACAGTCGCGCCAATCTCGATGAAGCTGCTTATCGCCCTGATGTTTCCAGCGATGATGCTATTTTTCTTCATTCTGAATCGCCAGTTTCAGAAGTAATCGCGTCCTGGCCACATGGCTCTAACATGTTGGCAACGCTGTTCTGGCGCATATTAGAGCGCTTTCAGGCGAAGCATGGCCCCGCGAAGCCTGTCCCCGCGCAGGCGGGGAACGAAGCTGGATACCGGTTCGCCGCTCGGAAAGCGCGACAACACAAATGGTTAGAGCCGACGCTCTGATTTAATCAGGGCGGACAAGGCTCTAAGTCCTTCCACATCCGTCCCCAACCTCTCTTGCCAGCCCTCAACTTGGCGGATAACTAAAGTCCCGACGCGAATGAGCAGAATCAGCGAGGAGGTCTAATCTTTTTTGGGGCGTCGTTTTATGCAAAGCCGTTCTCGAGCGCGCGACGCCATAACGGCACCAACATAGGGATGAGGAACGAGTTTTGTTTTTGAGCCGCGTTGTCATCGTTTTTGTGTCAGTCCTGGCGTTCGGATTTGCGCTGCCGAATGCGCCCGCGCAGGCCCAAAAAGCGAGCGTCGATCTTGCCTCGCGCAAAGGGGGACCCGTTACGGGCCTGCCAATACCGCGTTTTGTCAGTCTAAAAGCTGATGAGGTCAATGTGCGGCGCGGCCCCGGCTGGGATCATGCGATTGCCTGGGTGTTTCGCCGCGCCGGGCTTCCGGTGGAAGTGATCGCTGAGTTCGATGTCTGGCGGCAGGTCCGCGATAGTGAGGGCGCAACCGGGTGGGTCATCGGAACGCTGCTCAGCGGACGGCGCACGGTGCTAATCGCTCCCTGGCAGAAAAAAGCCAAGACGGTCGACATGTACGGCTCGGCCAGCCGTTCCGCTGCGGTGAGTGCGCGGCTTTCACCGGGTGTGCTCGGCGATCTCGACGATTGCGACGGCACATGGTGCAGGGTCGAGGTTGGCGGTGTGTTCGGTTATATCGCGCAGGATTATGTGTGGGGCGTCTATCCGAGCGAGAAAATCGAATAGTCCGTGGTTTAGCTCTTTTGCTTCACAAGACGAACGAGCACATCGATTCGGGAAATTTCCATCCCCTCCGGCGGTTTAGGAGCAGACAGAACGGGCGATGCGTCGCAATCAATATCGATCAGCGCGCCATCATGCTCGAAATAAAAATGATTGTGATCGGAGGTGTTGGTATCGAAATAGGTTTTTGCGCCTTCAATTGCGACTTCGCGCAATAAGCCGGCCCCCGTGAACTGATGCAGCGTGTTGTACACCGTGGCGAGTGAAACGGGTATGTTCTCGCCCAGCGCCTCAGCGTGCAGCATTTCAGCCGTAACATGCCGGTCACCATTGGCGAATAAGAGTGCGGCAAGGGCAATTCTTTGCCTTGTCGGGCGCAGATCCGCAGCCTTGAGGCGGCTGACGATGGTTTTCTCGGATATGGCGTGGGTCATGGGCGCAAGATTCTGTTAGGGTCTGTTAAGTTAGAAATATATTGTGTTCCTACACTGATAGCAACTAAATGCTTTGTCTGGAACTACTCCTTTAATATGAGCATCAGCCTATATTTTGCAAACCAGCTCTCATATGTTAGCTAACGATGTTCTATAGAGGAACGCCCCTGTCTCCACATT
The DNA here is from genome assembly GCA_964564085.1 of uncultured Hyphomicrobiaceae bacterium. Lineage (GTDB taxonomy): Bacteria > Pseudomonadota > Alphaproteobacteria > Rhizobiales > Rhodomicrobiaceae > JAHQVI01. The sequence goes on along the minus strand of CAZMAC010000197.1, from coordinate 1,572 downwards.
TGGATGGATTGAGGTAAGATGGCTGAACGCCAAGAAGCATACGACTATAAAGCGCTGCTGGCCTGTGGCCGGGGCGAATTGTTCGGTCCAGGTAATCCGCAGCTCCCGCTGCCGCCTATGCTGATGTTCGATAGGATATCGCATATTTCGGAGACGGGCGGCGAGAATGAAAAGGGCCAGGTTGTCGCCGAGCTGGATGTGAAGCCCGACCTGTGGTTTTTTTCCTGCCACTTCAAGGGCGATCCCGTGATGCCGGGCTGTCTCGGCCTGGACGCGCTTTGGCAGCTCTTGGGTTTCTTTCTAGGCTGGATCGGCGCTGAAGGCAGAGGGCGCGCGCTTGGCGTGGGAGAAGTCAAATTCTCCGGCATGGTTACGCCAGACATTAAACAACTCCAGTATTTCGTCAATTTGAAACGCGTGATCCGCCGGAAACTGACTCTCGGCATTGGCGATGGGTTGCTCAAAGCAGATGGGAACGTGATTTATATAGCGAAGGATCTGCGCGTCGGGCTTTTTGAAAGCGCTTCCGGCGAAGCGACAGCATCAAGCCTTTGAATCTTTCATGGAAAAGATAAAGTACCGATTTCCGATCCGGTATAGGGTAGGATAAATGTAATGGCTTTCTGTGCTGGCTGGGGCCGCATATTGAAGGCCCACAACCCGGCCCGGCCACTGGCCGCGCTGCATAATAGTCTGGGAGACAAGAGGGGTTTCCATGAGACGCGTCGTCGTTACAGGCATGGGCATCGTATCCTCGATTGGGAATAACACCCAGGAGGTGCTGGCCTCTTTGCGCGAGGTCCGTTCGGGGATCATCGCGGCAAAAGATTATGCTGAGTTGGGATTTCGCTGCCAGGTCCACGGCTCGCCGACGCTCGATTGGGAAACCACGCTTGACCGCAAGGTGCGTCGTTTCATGGGCGCGGGGGCGGCCTGGAACTACATCGCGATGGAGCAGGCCATCAGCGATGCGGGTTTGGAAGAGACCGACGTTTCGAACGAGCGGACCGGCCTGATCATGGGCTCTGGCGGGCCCTCGACCCGCGCCATCGTTCAGGCCGCAGATACCACGCGCTCCAAGGGCCCCCGCAAGGTCGGGCCGTTTGAAGTGCCGAAATCCATGTCGAGCACGAATTCGGCAACGCTCGCCACACCGTTCAAAATCAAAGGCATCAACTATTCGATCTCCTCAGCCTGCTCCACATCGGCGCATTGCATCGGCAATGCCGCGGAAATGATACAATGGGGGAAGCAGGATCTGATGTTTGCCGGCGGGGGCGAGGAGCTGGACTGGACCTTATCGGTGCTTTTCGATGCGATGAATGCCATGTCGTCCGGTTTCAACGAGACCCCTGCGAAAGCAAGCCGCGCTTACGATGTGAACCGCGACGGCTTTGTCATTGCGGGTGGCGGCGGCGTCTTGATTCTTGAAGAGCTTGAACGGGCAAAGGCGCGCGGGGCGAAAATCTATGCCGAGCTTGGCGGCTACGGCGCAACTGCCGACGGCTAGGAGATGGTGCAGCCCTCCGGCGAGGGCGCGGTGCGCTGCATGCAGGTCGCCATGCAGGGGCT
>CAZMAC010000196.1:0-5948 GCA_964564085.1 uncultured Hyphomicrobiaceae bacterium | reverse complement strand
GCTGGAGTCAGAAACTTTCCATTCTGGATCGCTTGGTGGGAAATGCTGTCCGATATCTCCGGCTCCGATTGTGCCGAGCAAAGCATCGGTGAGGGCGTGAAGCCCGACATCAGCATCGGAATGGCCGATCAATCTTGTATCGTGAGGAATCGTGATGCCGCATAGAATGATTTCATCCCCTGCTCCACATGCATGAACATCAAACCCGGTCGCCGTTCTTGTTTCTCGCATAGGGGGCTCGTATCTCAACAATCTTTCCGCGAGTTCGAAATCTTCTGGTGTGGTTAGTTTCACATTTCGTTCTGAACCCATGACCAGTGCAACTTCGATCCCGCGCCATTCAGCTATGGCTGCGTCGTCGGTGAAATCATGAAGATTATCAGCTTCAGCCGCTTCGTGAGCCGCCAAAATCTCATCGAAACGAAACGCTTGCGGTGTTTGTGCGCGCCAAAGCCCCTCACGCCTGATCGTTCTGGTGACGTGGCCTGAGCATTCTGCTTTCAGCGTATCGGATAAGGGCAAGGCGGCAAGACAAGCGATATTGTCATTCAGACTTTCGATGATGTCGCTGATGATTTTACTGGAGACAAATGGGCGTGCCGCGTCGTGAATGAGGACATTTTCGGGCGCATGGGCTTGTAACGCCTGGAGACCGGCAAGAACCGATTGCTGCCGACTCGCTCCCCCAGCGACCGCATTGAGTAATTTTCCCGAATTTAAATCCTTAACAATCTCTTTATAAAGTGTTTCATCGTCAGGATGAATGACGGGCTGTACGAGCGTAATGGCTTCATGATTGACGAAGGCAGCCAAGCCCAGCTCTAGCACGCTCGTTCCTGCAATATGGCGGTATTGTTTGGGTTGGCGGCCGTTCCCCGATGCCCTGACACCGCGGCCGGCGGCAACGATGATGACCGCGTTTTGCATTGGTTTACATCTCCCACCGAGCCAGAACTCTACCTAACTGCATTGTTATCGGTGAGCCAAAATCCTGTCGAGGTCCGTCGGTTTTGAAGTTCACGATAAATTCTGATGACATCGGTCATAGCTCTGATATTATGCCTATAGATTAATCGCAATACGTCGCTGCTGCCTTTTTAGGCACAACTGGAGTTCGGATCGGCGTGTCACCGTCAGAAATTAAAGAACGCAGACCCATATCATCACATCCGAGAAGCATTTCCATAAAAGCGGATGGCCTCCTGCATGCATTGCCACATCCTGTGATTGTTTTGCGAGGCGATGATCGCGTTGTTTACGTGAATTTTTCCTCTGAAGTTTTTTTTGGCATCAGCGAAACCTTGCTCAGACGTCGTAAGCTCGGCTCACTAGTTACATTTGCCAGCCCTTTGCTTGCTCTTGTCAAACAAGTTCGTCAAACCAATGCGACCATTAATGAATATGCTATAGATCTCGGACTTCCTGATACAAACACTCAAAAGTCTGTCGACGTTTTTGCGGCGCCGCTTCAGGAATATGAAAATCATGTTTTGATTATGCTGCAGCAACGCACAATCGCTAAAATGATTGAACGTCAGCTCAATCATCGGGGTGCAGCTCGGTCTGTATCCGGAATGGCGGCCGTGTTGGCCCACGAAATAAAAAATCCACTCTCCGGCATTCGAGGCGCAGCCCAGCTTCTCGAAGCGGGAGCAACGGCTGAGGATCGCCCGCTTGCACAACTGATTTGCAAGGAGACCGACCGTATCTGCAATTTGGTTGATCGGATGGAGGTTTTTGGGGATGAGCGACCTCTCAAGCGAGAACCGGTCAATATTCACACAGTTCTCGATCATGTCCGCCAGCTTGCCCAAAACGGCATTAGCAAAGGGATCCTAATTACGCAGGACTATGATCCTTCGCTACCGCCTGTCCTTGGTAATAGCGATAAGCTAATCCAGGCTTTTTTGAATTTGGTGAAGAACTCAGCAGAAGCGATCGATACGGATCGAAACGATGGTCACATTCGGCTGACGACAGCGTTTCGGCCCGGACTATGGATTTCATTGCCCAATTCGGATAAGCGCGTCCAGCTTCCTCTTGAGATCACTGTAACGGACAACGGAACTGGTATCCCGAATGAACTCAAGCATTACCTTTTTGATCCGTTCGTCACGACAAAGTCCGGTGGAACAGGATTAGGGCTTGCACTTGTGGCTAAGATCGTTGGCGATCATGGCGGGACGATCGAATGCGAAACGAAGCCAAAACAGACCGTTTTCCGGATCATGATGCCTATGTTTCAAAATAGTCGCGAAACCAAATAGGAGAACCTAGCCTTGGGACGGGGAAATGTTCTCATCGCAGACGATGACGCCGCGATCCGCACAGTCGTAAACCAAGCCCTGGCGCGCGCAGGCTACACTTCTCGTGCCACAAGCAATGCAGCGACGCTTTGGAACTGGGTCAGTCAAGGAGATGGAGACGTCATCATCACGGATGTTATCATGCCGGATGAAAACGCATTTGAACTCATCCCGCGAATTAAAAAAATTCGGCCTGACCTGCCAATTATTGTGATGAGCGCCCAAAACACGTTCACCACAGCTATTCGGGCTGCAGAGCGAGGCGCCTATGAATATCTGCCAAAACCCTTCGATATAAAAGAACTTGTTTCGGTCGTCGGACGCGCACTTCGAGAGCCAAAGGGTGCGAAAATGGCTAACCAGCGGCCGCCGGAAACTGAAGAGCTTCCGCTTATCGGCCGGTCTCCTGCCATGCAGGATGTTTACAGGGTCATTGCCCGCCTTATTCATACCGACCTGACAGTCATGATCACCGGTGAGTCCGGAACAGGCAAAGAGCTGGTTGCCCGCGCTCTGCATGATTATGGCCAAAGGCGTAAAGGGCCGTTTGTGGCCATTAACATGGCGGCGATCCCCCGCGAGTTAATCGAGTCTGAATTATTCGGCCATGAGAAAGGGGCATTTACTGGCGCTCAACAGCGCGCAATGGGTCGTTTTGAACAGGCCGATACCGGTACGCTTTTCTTAGACGAGATTGGCGATATGCCAATGGAGGCACAGACCCGGCTGCTTCGCGTTCTTCAAGAGGGCGAGTACACCACAGTCGGAGGGCGAACACCGATCAAAACCGACGTGCGCATTATCGCAGCAACGAACAAGAATTTAGAACAGCAAATAAACCAGGGAATGTTTCGCGAAGACCTGTTTTACCGTATCAACGTCGTCCCTGTACGCTTGCCGCCATTAAGAGAACGTCTGGAAGATGTCGCTGATCTCGTCCAACATTTTCTTCAAATTGCGAAGAAAAATGGTCTTCCCCAGAAAACGATCCAGCTCGACGCTTTGGAGAAGCTTAAGCGATATCAATGGCCAGGAAATGTCCGCGAGTTAGAAAACCTCGTGCGCCGTCTGACTGCGCTTTACGCTCAGGAGATTATCACAGCGGATATTATCGAAACTGAGCTTGCAACAAGCCAACCGTCGAACATGGACGCAGCTGAAAGCAAATCTACGAGTCTCAGCGAATGGATGGAAAGCTTTCTTGCAGAGTATTTCAACAGTTTTGGTGAATCACTGCCTCCACCAGGGCTTTACGACCGCATTCTGCGGGACATAGAAAATCCGTTAATTACAGCAGCCCTTGCTGCAACGCGTGGCAATCAAATTCGTGCGGCTGAACTCTTAGGTCTCAATCGAAACACATTACGCAAAAAGATCCGGGACCATAAGCTACAAGTTGTCCGTACGACCGTGTAATTCTCGTTGCCCGCCGGTTTTGTGGGCGATTTCCTATCTTTTAGGCAAAATTGCAACAAACCCTAATGAAATTTTGTGACTTATTGGTTTTAAGGTCACATTTTTTCCCAAGTTGTAGCAAAGTCTGTTTCCGTTTTGCCACATCGTGGTTGAGCTGCATCAAAATGCATTTGATTTGATGTATTTTGATGAGTGAGATCGAATCTTCTTTGGCCGACGGCGCGAGGGAACGGCAGGGTCAAAGTTTCGGCGCGTATGCTTTGGCATTGTATGAAGAGTTGGATCCCCACGCAAATGCCGACAATGATATGGCAGGTTGAGCTAGAAGCGCCGTTCCTCAAGATAGCGGATCGTCAATTATCTGGTTTTTCAGAAATATCGATAGAAATCGACCGGCTATGCAGAAATTAAAGCGACGATTCGCGAGAGCGCGAGTAACACTCCGGCGGTCGCTTCGAGAAGCCAGCACCGCGGCTTTAATGTCGTATGACAAAGAGGACGACACTGTCCAACGTCTCAGCGGCCGGCGAATGTTTCAGGTTGGTCTTCTGATCGTTTCGCTATCGGTACTATCGGGCCTCTTAACCTACCTTATTCTCACTGGTCTCACGCCGATCAACCCGACCCATGAGATCGTAATCACGGTCTGGCTTATTAATGGTGTCTTGATCACCGCGATGATCGCCATCATTGCCTTGCAACTCTATGGGTTGTGGCAAGCAAGGAGACGGCAGGCCGCTGGTGCAAGGCTGCACGTTCGTATCGTCAGCCTGTTCAGCGTTGTTGCTCTCTTTCCTGCAATTCTTCTTGCAATTTTCGCAAGCATCTCACTGGACCGCGGCTTGGACCAATGGTTTTCAGATCGAACTAAAACAATCATCCGAGACTCTGTCGAGGTTGCAAACTCTTATCTTAAAGAACATGCCAAAACAGTTCGCGCCGATGCTTTGGGCATGGCACGTGATCTTGAAAATTCAGCGCGTCTTTTAGACGACAGTCCTGAGGCTTTTCATCGTTATGCTGCTGCGCTAGCCGTTGAGCGCCGCCTTCCATATGCCTATTTGATAAGCGGTACCGGCAAACCCGTCATTGAGCTGATTAAGCGAGAGAACGCGACGTTCGACGCGCCACCCTCTAGCGCTTTGTCCAACGCTGCTGATGGCCGAATTGTAGATGCAGGCCTTACCCTGTCTGGCGGCGTGGGTGCGATCAAACGGCTGAGCAATTACGATGACCTTTACCTCTATGTCCGGCGGCCCGTCGATCAGACTGTAATCGGTCACTTACGTCGAACAGACGCAAATGTTCGCGAATACGGGACCTTGCAGGACCGCCGATTTGGGGTGCAGGTCGCTTTTGCGATGATGTATGTCGTCATCGCCCTGACATTGCTGCTGGCTTCAATCTGGATTGGTCTTTGGTTTGCCAACAGACTGGTTGCGCCGATCCGACGTTTGATTGGTGCAGCGCAAGAGGTTTCGCAGGGTAATCTTGATGTAACGGTTCGGGTGGAAAGTTCGCGCAGCGATACCGGGCAGCTCGCTTCCACTTTTAATCGTATGACGACCGATTTGCGAAGCCAGCGCGATGCATTGATTGGGGTCAATACAGCACTCGATGAGCGCCGACGCTTTACCGAAGCTGTTCTTGCCGGTGTTACAGCCGGCGTAATCGGTGTCGACTCGAAAGGTTTTATCACACTTGTAAATAGCTCGGCGACCCATCTGCTTGGGCGCGAAAAAGCTGAATTGATCGGTCAGCCCCTCAACGAGGCGGTACCAGAATTTGCAACGATTGTTGCCAAAGTCTCTGGCCATTTGCGCAAAGCAGTTCAAGCTCAAATTACTTATCGTCGCGAAGGGGCCGACTTGACGTTTTCGGTGCGCGTTACGCAGGAAGCGGGCGGTAAAAAAGATTACGGTTTCGTTGTAACTTTCGATGACATCACCGAACTAGTTGTTGCTCAACGGACTTCCGCATGGGCTGATGTCGCCCGCAGAATTGCGCATGAAATCAAAAACCCGTTAACACCTATCCAGCTTTCAGCCGAACGCATCCGGCGAAAATACGGTGGCTCTATTACGACGGACCGTGAGGTTTTCGATCGATGCACAGATACGATCATTCGTCATGTCGGCGATATTGGTCGCATGGTTGACGAATTTTCTTCATTTGCGCGAATGCCGAAGCCGGTATTCGACCAAAATGACATAGCGGCGATTGTCA
>CAZMAC010000195.1:0-5956 GCA_964564085.1 uncultured Hyphomicrobiaceae bacterium | reverse complement strand
ATCAACTTTTCTGCGTTTTGGTGACTCCACCTAAACGCAGGTTGATCTTGTCGTTGAGCGGCCGCAGAAGGAGCGTTACGGGCAGCTCCTTTACGAGATAGGCTAAATTTTAGGGGGCAGACGAGAGGCTTATCGCCTGGACTTCGTATTGGCGGCCTTCATCTCTTCGATCTTTGCGAGCGCTGCCTCGCGCGACGTGAACAGGTTCGGATCGAAGTCTTCCGATCGGGACTGTTCGCTGGTCCTGTCGCTCGGGTCCTGGCTGGCCGCATACCGGACCGTGCCCAAAGAATAATTCACATTGACCTTTTTACCGCGATGGGCAAATGCGACCCACGCTTCGGGCCAAATACTGCTGTTGGCGTAATTGACTAAAAAATACCATTTGCGCCCACTCGACTCCACCAGCTTATCGATGACATCGTAGAAGTCATTGACAATTTTTGCGCTGCTGAATTCGAAATTGCTGAAGTCGACTTCAATCGTGTCGGTTTCGTTGAGGAATTTGATCCTCTTCTCATATTCTTTGTATTCCGACGAAGAAAGACGGTGTGACTGGTGGGCATGCGCCTGTTGTCCGGCCGAATAGACTGTAGCGGCCAAATCCTCGACGGCCTTTTCCAGCTTGGTACAGCCGCGCAATGCGGTATCCAGAAACCGCTGCCGCTCATCATCCGTCAACTCGTTGAAATCCCGCAAGATTTCAAGAGAGCCGCGAACCGCCGTTAGCGGTGCAACAAAATCTTCTTCAACCTTGGTGCTTAGCGCCAGGGTCGTAGGCGAGCTTTTCCGCTCCTCAACCATAGCAGTATTCTCCAGCCGCCGAATTCTGATGAGAGCGGATCACCTTAGGTGAAACCGACTTCGTTCTTGACCCGCTCGAAAACGCCTTTGTAAGACCACATTATCGGACGGAAAACCGTTTTCCAGCCCCGTTCCCCGCCTCCGCGGGGACAAGCTATGTATAAGGGGCCATGCTTTTACTGAAAGCGCTCTAACCGTTTGTCTTGTCGCATTTTCGGACGGAAAAACCGGTTCCCACTTTTCCTGAAAATGCTCTAGCTCTTTGTTGTGCATCAATTCTACCAAACTTCGGCTGTCGCCTCCGTTTGGATCGATGCACTAGATTGCAAGATATTGCTGGCGCAATTCGGCATCATCAAGAACTTGCTGCGATACGCCGTCAAAAACAACCTGCCCCATATCCAAAATGATTGCGCGGTCGGCCATGTGGAGCGCGGCAATCGCGTTTTGCTCGACGATGATGGTCGTCATGCCCAGGGATTTGATCTGTTCCAGCGTCCTTTCGATCTCCTGCACGATCACAGGGGCAAGACCTTCATATGGCTCGTCGAGCAGGAGCAGCTTCACGTCCCGCGCAAGCGTCCGACCGATCGCCAGCATCTGCTGTTCGCCGCCGGAAAGTGTCGTGCCTTCCTGGTTCCGCCGTTCGCCCAGCCTTGGAAACAGGTCGTAGATGCGCTCGATCGACCAGCCTTTGGGCGGGGCGATCTGGGCGAGTTCAAGGTTTTCCTCGACCGTTAACCCCTGAATGATCCGCCGGTCTTCCGGCACCAGCCCGATGCCGGTTCGTGCTGCTTCATAAGCTTTCATATCATGGAGGGGTTTATGGTCGAGCCAGATTTCACCATGTTTAAGCTCGGGATTGTCAACGCGCGCAATCGCCCGCAATGTCGACGTTTTGCCAGCGCCATTCCGCCCGAGCAGAGCCAGGATTTCACCCTCGCGGATATCGAAGCTGACACCCTGCACGATGTAGCTTTCGCCATAATAGGCATGAATATCCCAACATGAGAAAAAGGCTGCCTGCCCGCCGGCCGTCAATGTCGGCTTTTTGCCCGGCGCCCTTCCGTGAAATGCACCATCACCGAGCAGGCTTTGAGTCCCATCCTTCGCCTTTCGGGGCGTTCCTGGTTCCATCTCATTCATAGATGCGCCCCTCCCAAATAGGCCTCCTGGACACGCGGATTGCCCTTAATTTTCTCAGGTAAATCTTCGGCGATCACCGTTCCCTGAGCCAGGACACTGATCTTGTCCGCTAGCGAAAAAACCACATGCATGTCGTGTTCAATGACCACCATCGTGATGCCACGTTTGGCGATCGTCTTGAGCAGATCGATTGTGTTGTTGGTATCGGCGCGCGCCATCCCGGCGGTCGGTTCGTCAAGCAGCAACAGCTTCGGATCCTGAACGAGGCACATGGCGAGTTCCAGACGTCGCTTGTCGCCGCGGGACAGCTGGCTGGTGATTTCGTTGGCTTTGGCCTCCAGGCCAACATCGCGAAGACGTTCCAAAGCTTTGTCTTTGATCGACTGCTCGTCCCCCACAGGCCCCCAGGCATTCATCTCAAACGCGCCGTCGCGTTTGGCGAATGCCGGGATCATGACGTTTTCCATAAGGGTCAGCTCACCGAAAATTTCAGGTGTTTGAAAGACGCGGCTGACGCCGGCCTGATTGATCTCGAAAGGTTTGATCCCGAGAAGAGATTTGCCGTCAAAGGTAACCGAGCCCGTATCCGGTTCGAGACGGCCGACGAAACAATTCAGCAATGTCGACTTGCCCGCGCCGTTGGGACCGATAATGGCGTGAACTTTTCCTTCTTCGATTTCGAGATTCACATTGTTCAGAGCCTGAAGGCCGCCGAACCGTTTGTTGACGTTCTGAACCGAAAGAATGCTCATCGCTCAATTCCTCACTCGGCCGGGGCTGGTGCAGCTTCGACGGCGCCGCCGCCACCCCCGGTACGCCTTCCGATCCATCTCAAGATCCGGTCGATGCCTTCCATCAGTCCGCCCGGCAGGAAGATGACGACCAGCATGAACAGAGCGCCGAGCGTCAAATGCCAGCCTTCGCCGACAAACAAGGAACTGAGTGAAACCGCTGCGTGTTGCAACGTTTCGGGCAGGAAGCTGAAGATCGACATCAAGGTGCCTTCATTATAGGCCGAGAAGATATTCTCGAAATATTTGATCGCACCGGCCCCGATCACGGGCCCGAGCAGCGTCCCCGTGCCGCCGAGGATCGTCATCAGCACGACTTCGCCCGAGGCCGTCCACTGCATCCGTTCAGCGCCCGCCAGCGGGTCGGTGACCGCAAGCAGACCGCCGGCCAGCCCGGCATACATGCCCGAGATTACAAATGCGGTGAGCGCATAGGGACGGGTATTGATGCCGGTATAGTTCAACCGCCGCTGGTTTGACTTCAGCGCCCGTAACATCAAGCCATAGGGCGACCGAAAGATCCGCATGGCGATATAAAAACAAATGATGAGTGCAACGGCGCAGAAGTAAAAGCCCGGATAGCCGGTCATGTCGATACCGAACAGATCCGAAGACGGCAGAACGGCGCCATAATCACGGCCGAATGCAACATCGAGCGCTCTTGGATCGGATTGCGAGAGCTGAAGGCCTGTCTCGCCATTTGTGATCGGCGTTAGCACCGAATAAGCCAGATTATAGCTCATCTGCGCCAGCGCCAGAGTCAGGATCGAGAAATAAATCCCGGTCCTGCGCAGACAGATATAACCGATCACCACGGCAAACACGCCGCCAAGAAGTGTCGAAAACAGAATTGCCGGAATCGGGTTCATACTCAGCAATTTGAAAGTCCAAACCGCGGTGTAGGAGCCGACGCCAAGAAAGGCTGCGTGTCCGAAAGACAGATACCCGGTCAGGCCGAACAGGATGTTGAAGCCGATTGCAAAGATGCCGAAAATGGCAAATTTTTGCAGGAGATCGGGATAACCGGCGCCGATTGGCGCCAGAATGATCGGTCCGGCAAGGACGACAGCGGCAAAAACGGCCAGCAGCAGAAGGTAGTGTTTTTCAAGTATTGTCTTGCCCATGGCTCAACCCTCCATCACGCCTTTGCGGCCCATGAGACCACGGGGGCGAACCAGCAGAACGATAACGGCAATGAGGTAAATGATAACCTGGTCGATGCCGGGAAGAATACTCTTAACCTCATTCATTGACGCAAAGCTTTGGAGAATACCAAGCAGGAAGCCTGCAGCGACCGCACCCGTTAAGCTCCCCATACCTCCGACCACGACGACCACGAAGCTCAAGACCAGAAAGTCCATGCCCATATGGTAGTCGGGAGACAGAATGGGCGTGTACATCACACCCGCAAGGCCTGCCACAATGGCGGCGATGCCGAAAACGATCGTGAAGCGCCGGTCGATATCGATGCCAAGCAGCCCCACTGTCTCGCGATCCGCCATGCCGGCACGCACAACCATGCCGAAGGTTGTAAATTGCAGGAAGGCGAAGACTGAGCCGATAACGAGAACCGAGAACAGGAAGTAGATCAATCGCCAGGCAGGATAAACCACATTCCCTGGATCAAAGCCGATGGCTGCGCCGAAGTCGATCATGCCTCGGGCAAGGTCCGGCGCAGGCTGCGGGATGGGATTCGCGCCATAAATCGTTTTGATGATTTCCTGCAGGACAATTGCCAAGCCGAACGTCACCAAAATCTGTTCGGCATGCGGCCGCTTATAAAAAAACCGGATAAGCCCGCGTTCCATGATAATGCCGATCAAAAGCATGATCGGGATCGCGATTAGAATCGAAATCGGGACCGAGTAATCGAGCAGTGTTGCGCCAAAATCGCCAAACCAGGCTTCGACATAGGGCTGCCGGATCTCGACGGGCGTTCCCCATGCGGTTGTTTGGGTCGGGTCTAATGTGACCTTTTGCATGCTCAGCAGAGCTTTGACGGTCACGGCGCAGAACGCACCAAGCATGAACAAGGCACCATGTGCGAAATTGACGACGCCCAAAGTACCGAAAATGATCGTCAGGCCGAGTGCGATCAGCGCGTATGCGCCGCCCTTGTCGAGCCCATTCAGGATCTGCAGAAGTATTGCGTCCATAGCAATAGTCTTCCCAAGGAGAGTGGTTGCCTCGGGACAATGCCTGGGGCAACCTTTGCAATACGAAGCTTATGAGACTTATGCGCCGTCGTTATACGGGCCAAGTTGACCGCCAAGCAATTCAGGCGGATATTCAACTTGCGCGCGCGGCGTGACCTCGACCACTTCAAGAACGTCGAATTTTGAAGTTGGGTTTTCTTTACCCTTCACAACAAGAACATCCTTGAAGCACTGGTGGTCGGCGGCGCGATATTCCGTCGGACCATTTCCGAGGCCGTCAAACGTAAAGCCTTCCAGGGCCTTGCCGACAGCTGAGGGGCGGAAGTCGCCCGCGCGCTGACAGGCATCGGCATAAAGGATGGCCTGGCAGTAGCAGGTGTGCGCGGCCTGAGATGGCGGGAAGCCGTATTTCTGGCCAAAGGATTTCACGAAGGCTTTGGAGCCTTCATCCTGCAAGGACCAGTGCCAGTTGGTGGAGCCGAAGATGCCTTTAACGTTCTCACCGGCACCTTGGGCCATCAGACGCGAATAGAGCGGAACGACAATCGCGAAGTCCTTGCCGTTCACCTGCTTGTCGCGCAGGCCAAACTGGACCGCCTGGGTCAGCGAGTTGACCATGTCGCGGCCATAGTGGTTCAGCACGAGCACGTCGGCGCCCGAAGTCAGAACCGGCGTGATGTACTGCGAGAAGTCGCCTGCGCCGAGCGGCGTGCGGACAGCGGCCTGGGTCTTCCAGCCGAGCTCTTCGGTGTACTTCTTGATCGAGCCTTCCTGCGACCAGCCCCAAGTGTAGTCAGCGGTCAGGTGATAGGCGGTGCGATCTGTGCCAAAGTTGTTCTTGAGCACGGGACCAAGCGCTGCGCCCGACATCTCGGTGTTGAAGAAGTGGCGGAAACCGTTGGCGCGTTTGTCCTTGCCCGTGGTGTCGTTGGAGTGCGTGAGGCCAGCCATGAAGATAACGCCAGCGTCCTGGCAGAGGCCCTGCACAGCGATGGCGACGCCCGAGGACGAGCCGCCGGTGATCATGATGGCGCCGTCTTTCTCGATCATGCGCTTGGC
>CAZMAC010000194.1:0-5978 GCA_964564085.1 uncultured Hyphomicrobiaceae bacterium | reverse complement strand
GGCGCTTTCTATTAAATCGCTTACAGGCGTACGCATACCCACCCGGCCGGAAAGCAGTCATTTGCTGCGGATGATCCAAAGTTTCAATCGCGTCAAACGGGCACTGTCTCAATTTTGGACAGACCGCATCCAAAACGGCTTTCCTGCTCAGGCCGCAAGTTCTTCCAACAGCTGACCGGAGGCGACGTGGCGCACACGCCCGGCACTGATCGACCAGACGAATAATCCTTCATGCCCCAGCAGGGAGTCGAAGGTCGGACCGAGCACATTGGCGCCGGCGGAATATTTGCCCATTGACGGCAAAATCAGTCTCATGCCGTTCGACACGAAACAGCGCCCGCGCGTCACATGGCCATATTCGGAGATCTGCGCGACGGGGTGCACCCGTCCGGCAATTTCATGGCTGACTGGCGCGCGCACGGGCTCATAACGAAATTTGATGCCGCCATGGGTGACTTGCGGAACGACGGTGCCACCAAAACATTCCGGGATGTCCTGCTGATCCGGATCGCAGACCCAAATCCAGTCGCGGTCCTCCATCAGATCGTAAAGCCAATCGGCGTCATGCGCGGAAAGACGGGCCTCGCTGTCGGTGCAGAAGCTGTCGCCAAGCGCGATCACCCGAACCGGATCGTAGCGGTCGAGCGCCTCTTCGAGCTTTTCGAAGACGGAGGCAGTGTCGTAAGGCGGAAGAACGACGCCTTCATCGGTGAGGTAGGAGCCTTTTTCAAGGTAAAGATCTGAAACGATGAGAGTCTTTTCTGCTGGCCAATAAAGTGCCCCCGTCGCATCGGCGATGAAGGATTTGCCGCAAAGCAGAACTCGTGAAGAACCGTTGTCAAAAAATGCTTCGCCAACGGATCGCAGTTCGACTGCGCTATGCATTAGAGTCATTGCCCTTTTGAATGCAGGAAATCTGTAAGCTGCGTGGCCCACGATGAACGCAACGGACGAAGGTGCACACCACAATTACATTATCAGTAAATTTATGCCTGATTCGTGGCGGGCGTAGTTACGGAAAAGTCTCTGGAAAAGCAAATAATTACGCGAAAAACGTCATTTTTTGCCTTTTTCTTGCCATATTCTGCAGTGCCCCGCCATCCTTTTCATGCGATATGCCGCCGCAATCGGGGCGATGAAATCAAAAATCACGTCAGCCGCAAATTGCGCCCATGACGCCGCGGATCGCCTTTTGCACCTCAATCAGGCTCAAGACAGAGCGATGAAAAGCGGGCGATTGACCCGCACAGCTTTTCGGCTGAAAAAGGGGGACGATTTTTCCCCTGGCTCGTTTTTGCTGGACGCAATCATGCAAAGCTTTTTCGGCGGCAATCCGCTCGCAGTCGCCCTGCGGCTCATCATTATCTCCATTATCGTCGGCATTGCGCTCACAGCCGCCGGCTTCGACCCGCGCGATCTTTATGCAGCCATTCCGGATCTCATTCAGGCCGTTTACGACCTGGGCTTCAGCTGGGTCGTCAAGGCGTTCCAATATTTGCTGCTCGGCGCGGTCATTGTCGTGCCAGTCTGGCTCTTGATCCGGTTCGTGAAGTTCATAACCGGGGATACCGGCAAGGGCGGCTCGGGCTCGCGCAGCTGATCAGTGACACAAGACACCGGAGCGATGGGCGAGCGCGGGCCGGCGTCCGGCTCTGACGGTCTCACCTATGGCCGGGTGCTGGCGATCAGCTTTCCGATCATTCTCTCCAATATCACCACGCCTTTGCTCGGCGTTACGCATACGGCCGTGATCGGCCAGCTCGGCGAGGCTCATCTCATCGGAGCCGTCGCGCTCGGGGCGACGATTTTCAATCTTCTGTTCTGGGCCTTCGGCTTCCTGCGTATGGGCACGACCGGCCTCGTCGCTCAGGCCGGCGGGGCGGGCGACCGGGATGAAGTCGGCGCCGCTTTGACGCGCGCGCTCCTGCTCGGCCTTGTCGCCGGTCTCATCCTCGTCCTTGCGCAATGGCCGATCCAGCTTCTGGCCTTTGAACTGCTTGAAGCCAGCGAAGCGGTCGAAGCGGAAACCCAAAGCTACTTCGCAATCCGCATCTGGAGCGCGCCTTTTGCGCTTGCGAATTACGCGTTTCTCGGCTGGTTTATCGGCCTTGCCAAAACCCGCATCGCCTTTCTGCTGCAAATCGTTCTGAACGGGCTGAATGTTGTCCTGAGCATCATGCTCGTCTCCTGGCTGGGCTGGGGTGTTGCCGGGGTTGCCATCAGCACGGTCGCCGCCGAGATTGCGGCCGCGGCGCTCGGCGTCGTAATCGCCTTTCGCGAGCTGAAAACGCAAAACGCGACCGTTTCATGGGCTCTGACGATGAAGCTGGCAGGCCTGCGCCGGATGCTGATTGTGAATTCCGATCTCATGATCAGAACTTTGTGCCTGCTTTTTGCCTTTACGTTTTTCACGGCGGAAGCGGCAAAGGCCGGCGATCTGATTCTGGCAGCGAACGCCATATTGCTGCAATTCCTCAATATTGCCGCCTATCTGCTGGACGGCTTTGCCTTTGCAACCGAAGCTCTGACCGGGCGGGCCATCGGCGCAGGGAGCCGGGCTCGCTTCCGGCGCGCAATCCGGTTATCGACGGTTTTGGCGGCTGGTATCAGCGTTGCTCTCAGCTTTATCTATCTTCTTGCCGGTGGCCTGATCATCGATGCGATGACCACGGAAAGCCACGTCCGCGAGGTGGCGCGCCTTTATCTGATCTGGGCCATTCTCATACCCATTGCGGGCATCGCCTGTTTCCAGCTTGACGGTATCTTCATCGGCGCGACCCGGACGGCGGATATGCGCAATATGATGATCGTCAGCCTGGGCGTTTTTCTCGGCGCTTGGGCG
The DNA here is from genome assembly GCA_964564085.1 of uncultured Hyphomicrobiaceae bacterium. Taxonomy (GTDB): domain Bacteria; phylum Pseudomonadota; class Alphaproteobacteria; order Rhizobiales; family Rhodomicrobiaceae; genus JAHQVI01. The sequence goes on along the minus strand of CAZMAC010000194.1, from coordinate 3,136 downwards.
GTTCTGACGCCGGCTTTCGGCAATCACGGGCTTTGGGCCTCGATGATCGTCTTTTTTCTGATCCGTGCAATCACGCTCGCGATCTATTTCCCGGCGCTGGAACGCGCGTCATTTGGCGTCAGACCGGGATCTTTGACCAGCGCTCAGCATCCAGGCCTTTAAGCGCGCTCAGCTCTTGTGTACCGGCTTTTTCCATGGCGCCAAGCAGCGCCTGCTTGATCTCAGCAATCAACCCGGCCCCCTGATAAATCAGTCCCGTATAAAGCTGAATGAGCGATGCGCCTGCACGAATTTTGGTCAGCGCCGTCTCGCCGGATTCGATACCGCCGACGCCGATGAGCGGAATTTTTCCCTCAGTCAGCAAAGCAACCTTCGCCAGCATGCGTGTCGCCCGTTGAAACAGCGGACGCCCCGACAAGCCGCCGGTCTCGGCGCGATAATTGGATTGCTGAACATCATCGCGCGAAATGGTCGTATTGGTCAGGATGATGCCATCGGTCTTATGCGCCAGCAGACAATCGACAATCGCGGGCAAATCATCATCGTGAATGTCCGGCGCGAGCTTGACGAGCATCGGCCGGCGCGGCTGGCCAAGGCGGACAAGCATTTCCCGCTCGCTCATCAGCTTGGCAAGCAATGTGCCGAGCCGGTCAGGCGCTTGCAGGTCGCGCAGGCCGGGCGTATTGGGCGAAGAGATATTAACGGTGAAATAATCGGCCAGCGGATAAAAAACGCGCAAGCCCTCCGCATAATCTTCAATCGGATCGGCGCTGTCCTTGTTCGCTCCGATATTGACGCCAATGATGCCCGCCGGTCTATCATCAAGCCGGGCGCGCGCTGCTTCATGGCCGCCACTATTGAAGCCAAGCCGGTTGATTACGCCACGCTCGCGGATGAGGCGGAACACACGCGGGCGCGGATTGCCGGGCTGCGGACAGGGCGTCACCGTGCCGATCTCGGCAAAGCCGAAGCCCATATCGAGAAGCGGTCCCGGCACGCGGGCGTCTTTGTCGAACCCGGCCGCTATACCGATCGGATTGGGAAAATCGAGACCGAAAACGGTCTGGCGCAAACGCGGATCGTCGGCGCCGCCACGCATATAGACGCCACGTTCGAGCGCTTTCAAGGTCATTTCATGAGCGCGTTCTGGGTCGAGAAACAAAAGCCCCGATTGCGCGACATTGAGAAGCCCGCCGATCATGGCCTGATCCCGTCAGGCAGGACATGCAGGCCATCGCCGCCAAGGGCAAGCGGTTTTGCCCAAAGCGCAAGCGCTGTCGGAAGCGCGGCGTAAAGATGCGGGAACAGATCGCCATTGCGCGCGGGCTCCCATTTCAGCGCCTCGCCCAGCGCGTCAGCCTCAACAGCGATCAGCAACAGATTGTCCCGGCCTGTGTAATGTTTGGCAAGTGTTCCGGAGAGTTGCGGTGCTGTCGAGAAATGGATAAAGCCGTCTTGCTGATCATGCGCTGAGCCGTGATAGATACCAGCCGCTTTCGCTGTCTCCCATTCATCCGCGTCGCAGATCTTGAAAATCAGCGTCATGCCGCCGCTTTCACCTCGGTCGCAATTTCAGCAAGCGTTCGCGCGAGCGCCCGCGTGCCCTTCAGCCGTTCATCCGCGTCCGGCCAATCGGCCTTGAAAACCAGCTTATGATCCTGCTGCATCTTCGCCGCATCGCGGTTCTCATTGATAAAAGCCACAAGCCCTGCCGGATTGGCAAAATGATTGCTGCGGAAACTCAGCACTGCGCCTTTCGGTCCGGCCTCGATCTGCGCAATGCCCGCCTTGCGGCAATAGCCCTTGATCTGGACGACGGCGAGCAGATGCTTGACTTCCTCCGGCAACGGTCCGAAACGGTCGACCAGCTCGGCGGCGAAAGCTTCGATCTCGTCCCGTTCAGTGAGCGTTGACAGCCGCCGGTAAAGGCCGAGACGCGCCTGCAGGTCGGCAACATAATTTTCCGGGATCAGCACGGCGCTGCCGACATTGATCTGCGGCGACCATTGCTCGCTCCGGTCTTCCACGCCGCCTTCGCGCAGCGAGGCAACCGCCTCCTCCAGCATCTGCTGATAAAGCTCAAACCCGACCTCGCGGATATGGCCGGACTGCTCATCGCCAAGCAGATTACCTGCGCCGCGAATATCAAGATCGTGGCTGGCGAGGCTGAAACCGGCCCCGAGACTGTCAAGCGAGTGCAGCACTTTGAGGCGCTTTTCGGCGGTCGGCGTCAACTTCTGGTTCGGCGGGATGGTGAACAGCGCATAAGCGCGTGTCTTGGAGCGCCCGACGCGTCCGCGAAGCTGATAGAGCTGGCCAAGGCCGAACATATCGGCGCGGTGAACAATGAGCGTGTTCGCGGTCGGGATGTCGAGGCCGGACTCCACGATGGTCGTGGAAAGCAGCACATCGAATTTCCGGTCGTAAAACGCCGTCATGACGTCTTCAAGCTGGCTTGCCGCCATCTGACCATGCGCGATGGTAAATTTCAGCTCGGGCAAATGTTCGCACAGGAAGGCCGCGACCTCATCGAGATCGGAAATACGCGGACAGACATAAAAGCTCTGGCCGCCACGATAGCGTTCACGCAACAAGGCTTCGCGGATGGTGACGGGATCGAACGGCGTAATGAAGGTCCGCACCGCAAGCCGGTCAACCGGGGGCGTCGCGATGATCGACATTTCGCGGAGGCCGGTCAAGGCAAGCTGCAAGGTGCGCGGGATCGGCGTCGCCGTCAGTGTCAGGACGTGCACGTCGGATTTGAGCTGCTTCAAGCGCTCCTTATGCTGCACGCCGAAATGCTGTTCCTCGTCGATGACAAGCAGGCCAAGATCGGAAAACTCGATGGCTTTCGCGAGCAGAGCATGCGTGCCGATGACGATGTCGGTCTGACCCGATTTTAGCCGCTCGCGGACCGCGCCCAGCTCTTTGGCCGAGACCAGCCGGGAGGCATGATCGATGCGCACCGGCAGCCCTTTGAAACGCTCCGCAAACGTCTTATAATGCTGGCGCGCCAGCAGCGTTGTCGGCACGACGACGGCGACCTGCTTGCCGGCCATCACCGCGATGAAGGCCGCCCTGAGCGCCACTTCCGTCTTGCCGAAGCCGACATCGCCGCAGATCAGCCGGTCCATCG
>CAZMAC010000193.1:0-5979 GCA_964564085.1 uncultured Hyphomicrobiaceae bacterium | reverse complement strand
TCAAATGATTCCATTTGAAGGTCGGTTGATCTAGCCTGGGGTCTTCTTTAATGCCGCCCCTCCGACCCCAAGATGCGCATGTCTCAATGCGATGAACAGATAAAGCAGGCTGACAGCAACGGCATAGGCGGCGAACCAGACCGCCTGCTGTGGCAGGGAAACGCCCAGATCGATCATCATGCCGGTGAACCCTGGGCCGATCGCCGTCGAAAACACCATCAAGGCGTGAGCGAGCGCCTTGATTGTCCCGATAAACCGGGTGCCATAAAGCTCCGCCCAAAGGGCCGAGTTGATTGTCGCCGCGGAGCCGGCGGTCAAGCCCATAAGCGCCATTATGATGGTGATCATCTGAACGCTCTGTGCTGCCCAGAGCTGCAAGAGGCCAACCGCCATCGGCAACAGGTAAACTGGAAGGCAGGCGCGGGCGCTGAAGCGGTCGATTGCCGTGCCCGAAATGAAGGCGGCTGCAACCGAGCTCAGCGCGAACACCCAATAGCGGGTCGGCATCGCTTCGAATGGCCAGCCCTTGGTCTCGGCGATATGTGCGGGAAGGAAAAACAGAACCGTAAGAATAAAGCTTGGTGCGATGATACCGGGGATAATCAGCCAGAACAGCGGATGGCTGATCACCTCACTGCGTGACCAATGGCGGCCGTCAAAACCTGCAGAAAGCTGAGTCCCGGAAATTTCCATCTCTCTGGGCGTGCGTTCCCTGGACAGCAGGCACCAAAGCACGGGCAGGAAGATCAGGGCCAGCACGGCTGCGGCAACACCCCATGTTCCGCGCCAGCCAATCGCGGCGATCAACGCAATTGCCGCCAGCGGCGCCAGCGCTTCGCCGGTCGGATAGCCGAAAGACGCAATCGCGAGCGCGCGTCCTCTGGTATTGTTGAACCAACGCGCCATCGCGGTTTGCGACAGGTGACTGAGAAAGCCTTGCCCGAACAAGCGCAGGCCGAAGATTGCAAATAGCAGCATGATCCAGTTGCCGATCATCGAGACCATCACGCAAATCAGGGCAAGGCCCAGCACGATGGCGGCAGCAAGATGCCGCGCCGAGACGCTATCCGCTAACCTGCCAAGCTGTACGAGTAAGGTCGCGCTTCCCAGCGTCGCGACCATATAGATGAGGCCGAAATCTCCGTGGCTCAGATCAAATTCAAGCCGCCAGGCGCTGGCAAAAACCGCAATGAAGAAGGTCTGTCCGAAGCTTGATGCGAGCGCCAGCAGAAACCCTGCGGCCAGCAGCCGGGCATTGGTGAACAGAAATTTTACGATGGACATCAGCTGCTGATAGTGCAGCCCCGTGACAACAACAATAGAAATATGCGTCGGGGCCGATGTCCCGCGAACCTATCGCCGCTTTGACCGGGGATGTGGCGGCACTGCCGGAACCGGCCCGATGGGTTCACGATACGGTTTCTCGCTTAGCTATCCTTACCGGCGGCCTTTTCCTGAATTTGCCAGCTTTGATCGAACGCATTGCCTTCCGTATCCTCAATATGGGCGGCAATCGTCTTGGCGCCTTGAGGATCAAATCGGAAACGCAGGCTGGGATTTTCGCTGAGCGAAATCGCGCCCTCAGCGCTCATGACCGGCTTGCCGTCGGCCGTAATATCGATGGAATGTACGAAATGCGCCGAGCGGTAAAGCCCCGTAACCTGGTTCATCTGAAGACCGGAGTAGTTCGGATGCCGGATCTGGAGCTGAACCTCTGTGCCTTCGTTTGACGAGGCGTTTCCCCCATATTGACGCAAACGCATCTGTCCCAGGGACGCTAAGGCTTCGTCAGGATTTTTCGATGCAGGTGCAGCGCAACCGCCCGTCGCCTTCACATAGCTTTTGACCATGTGGAGCGAACCATCCTGCCTTTCGGCAATTGCGCGGACGTAGCTGTAAGCATTGACGCGGATGCGTGTTTCCAGATTGTTGACGCGGGCGTCTGGCGCGAAGGTCAGCACAGCGGCGACGGGAGCCGGGTTCTCATCGACAATCAATGTCAATGTCTTGATAGGATTTGACGGAGCTCCCCGCAAATTCCCTAATTCGATCGGGACCAGGGCCGGGTCTTCAGCGCGATAGGGCGCTTTTAAGGTCAACAGCTCCTTGCTCTGCGCGATCGGCCGGTCGCCAAACAGGGATTTTCGCAAGTCCTGCCAGCTTTTTTCCTCTTTATCGGCCCAGGCAATATTTACGCCTGAGACACTGACGAAAAGCATGGCGACGATGAGCCAAATGGTTTTTTGCAATCGCTGCGCATGCAAAACAGAAGCTTTGGACATTCTTTCCTCCGATGGTGCACCTTAAGTTGTTCGTGCTGTTGAAGGCGCTATTCCCATTCAAGCTCGGCAAAGCCTGTCGTCGCGTTGCGGCCGTTAAAGCTTTCAAAGAGCTGCCATTTGCCGCTTTCGCTTGTTGCCGCTTTTTTCGCGGCCTCACTGATGCCGTCCCCTGCGCCGATGGCCTCGCGCAAATCCTTGGCGAGCCGCTCAAGGTACTGCCTTTGATTGTCGCCCGACTTTGGCCAGGGCGCAAGAGGCGGCCCGTGACCAGGCACGATTTGCGTTGCGGGGCGCTTCATGAGTTCGGAGGTAACGGCGAGCCAGCCCTTAAGGCTTCCATCGAGCACAGGAACATGGTGCAGAAAGACAAGATCTCCGGTCCAGAGGATACCGCTAACCGTGTCGAAAACAGTAAGATCGGCATCCGTGTGGGCGGCTCGATGCGCGGTGAGCGTGAGCTTGCGCCTGCCGAGATCAATCTCCAGGCGATCTTCGACAAATCGCGCCGGCGGTACAACTTTCGTACCCTTCATGGCCGCCGCGCCGATTTGATCGCCATAACTTCGTAGATAATGCTCGCCGCGCTCGGCAAGGGCTCGGGGCAGGTTGTGATGACCGATGATTGCCGTGCCTTCGCCGGTAAACGCCGCATTTCCAAAGATATGATCGGGATGAACATGGGTGTTGATGACATATTGGATCGGCAGCTGGGTTTTGGCGCGGATGGCAAGCAGAAGTCGCTGCCCGTCGCAAAAACTGCCGCCGGTGTCGATGACAGCGACGCTTTTGTCTCCGATGATGAAGCCGATATTTGCAATGCCGCCCATATTGGCCTGGTTTGGAAGAGCGGTCTCGCCTTTCCGCACAAATGCGCCCGGTGCGATTTCCGCTACATCTGCAGGTTTGTTACAGCGCTCGGATGTTGCGGCGAAGGCGAATTGGAAGCACAGAGTCGTTAAGACGATCTGAAAGACGGCCATGAGCGTCAAATACGCTGCAATGCCTGGCCGGGCCAGCCAGAAACGATGAATATTTGTATGATTGCGTGGCATTATCCGGCAAGACGCTACACAGAAAGAGACACACTATACCACATCGTGGTCTGACTGCTTACACGCGGCTAATTTCGTTCGATACGTGTCAGGATTGCGTAGCCGCCATAAAGCTTTTCCACTCTAGCGGCGTAGTGGGCTTCCTCGGCCAGTGTCTTAATCTCGTTCTCAAATCCCGCAATCGGCGTGACCGAGAAACGGCGCAGCCAGGCATATTGTGCGCGGCGTATGAGTGCCGGATAGTTTTGAAAGTCTCCAAAATCGACGATAATCAAAGAACCGCCGGGTGCGAGACAGGTCAGCGCATTTCTGACGACGTCCTGCCATAAGGGAATCATCGATAGCGCATAAGAAATCATGATGCGGTCGAAATGGGGCGTTTCGAAAAGCCCGGCCGCATCGAAAACGCGGGCATCGCCCGCCGCCAGCTTTGTCCGGTTATCGAGTCCTGCCCGGTCAATCGATTTTCGTGCTGTTTTCAGCATGGCCTCGGAGACATCCAGCCCGTAAAGCTGCGCGGTTGGGTAATGATACGCGGCCCGGATCAAATTCCGCGCCGTGCCGCAGCCTATCTCCAACAGCTTGCCGTCTTTTGGAATTTCGAGCTGGGCGATCAGACGGTCGCGGCCAAGCAGGTAATAACGTCTCGTTGCGTCATAGATGAAGCGCTGACGGCGGTAGACCCCGTCCATCTTTTCGGCAGCGGACGTATTCTGTAGCGTTTGGCTCATGGTTTGAGAATGTAGAGATGAAAGCCGCCATAGATTGCCGAGCGGTCCTTTTGCGTCAGCATCTGCGAGCTTTCGGTTGCATAATTCCAACGCGACAAGATTTCCTCCGGAACACGTCCCGGCAGGATCGTCGGTTCGGCGGCGGTCCGGAAGATAACCCGCGCGCCAGGCCGGGCCGTGCGTGTAATCTCATGCCAGAGACTGGTCAAATCGTCGTCGCGCATCCAGTCTTGCGCATCCAGCAAAACATAGCGGTCGAAGCTTTCTCCGTCTGAATTCGCAAGATAGTTAGTCAGTGACGCATGATTGATCGAAACGCGCGATGCGTGGCTGCGGATTGCATCGAAATTCGTCCGGTCGAGATAGGGCGGCAGCGAACCGTTGCCGGTTGGCGCATAGCGGCGGCCGAAAGCCTGCCAGGCAAAATAATTCTCCGAGAGCGGAAAATCACAGGCCAGTCGTTCAAGCCTTTGCCGCAGCACATCGGCCATACCGCCTTTCATTTCGCCCGCCAAAGCCTTGTATTGCGCAGGCGGAATGCCAAGGCCGTAAAGCGAAGCCGGGCGGTTCACGAGCCAGCGGATCGTGCGCCGGTTGAACAACGGCGCCAATTCGCGATCAAAAATATGGCGTTGCTCTTCCAAAGTCCGCGCCTTGAGCATGGTACGGGGATTGACGCCGTGCAGCCTTGCAACAAAATGACTTGCGCCAATAAAGCTGCCAAGAAGACCGGCGCGGTAAAAATTCCGGGCAAATCGCCGGATACGCCGGCGCCGGCGCAATCCGTGACGGCGATGCCAGTAGGCAGCCGTTTGGGGATCGAGATGCGGCAGAATATAGCGCTTGAAAGCCTCGACATTAGCTTTGGTATCGGCAGCGCCGAAAAAGCTGTAGAAGGTTTCGTAATCCGGCAGATGCTGAACGGCGGCAATCTTAAGGCGGTTGAGTGCGACATGCGCCGCATTGATATCGACCGCCGTGACCTGCTCCGGCTTGGCCGTCAAATAGCTCAGAACATTGCAGCCGCCGGACGCGATTGTGATGATCCGGCTGTCCTGATCAAGCGCCAACGCTTCAAGGTCCACTGCCGGATCTTCCCAAATCTGCGGATAGACCAGGTTTGAGAACACCATCGCGAAAAGCCTTTCGCGAAGACCTTCCGCGGAAAGCAATTTGTTTCGGCATACTGCCGCACCAATCGTGACGCCATTCTTCGGTGTCATGGCTTCAGCTGCCTCTACCAATTGCTCCTCCTCTGACAAACATTCTTGCAACTGTGCTCCTGGGACCCGTTCTTAACGAAAAGATCGCCCCATCATATCAATTCTTAGCGGGTTTTTTCGAGTTGATCATCCGAAGCCGCCTGGGGTCGGCCCTGCAACTCTTTTTCGTGCATCGAAGACATCGAGGTGGCTTCAATGAGGGGAACCGGGGCCGGGGCTGAAATCTTCACAGGACCGGCCAGCGCGGCCATACCGTCTTTCCAGTGAATAAGATGAAATTGGCCTTCGCAATCTTCGGCAATCGCCGTACGGCTCTCGACCCAGTCACCGCAATTCATATAACGAATACCCTCGATCATCCGATCGGCAGCATGATGAATGTGACCGCAAATAACACCATCGGCATTTCGACGCTTCGCTTCCTCAGCGATCGCATGCTCAAATTCTCCGATGAAATTCACTGCCGTTTTTACACGCAGCTTCAGGTAAGCGGATAGTGACCAATAACCAAATCCGAGACGTCGTCTGATCCAATTAAGCGGATGATTACACCAGAGTGCAAATTCATAGGACCGGTCGCCGAGAAAAGCAAGCCACTTGGCATAGCGTACGATAACATCGAACTCATCACCATGCATAACAAGTATCCGGCGCTTATCGGCCGTTTCATGTACAAAATCATGATGCATTT
>CAZMAC010000192.1:0-6020 GCA_964564085.1 uncultured Hyphomicrobiaceae bacterium | reverse complement strand
GACGCCAATCAAACTGGATCGGAGGCGGGGTTCAAATGTCATGTTTGATCCACTAACCTTTCACATCGAGCAGCTCGACCTCGAAAAGCAGCGTCGCATTGGGCGGAATGAGACTGCCTGCGCCGCTAGCGCCATAGCCAAGCGCGGGCGGAATGATCAGCGTGCGCTTGCCACCGACCTTCATCGTGGCGATGCCCTTATCCCAGCCGGCAATGACCTTGCGCAAGCCGATCTGGAATTCGAATGGCTCGCCCCGATCTCGCGAACTGTCGAACTTCTTGCCCTTGACGCCGTCCTCGTAAATCCAGCCGGTGTAATGCATGACACAGGTTTGACCGAGTTTCGGCGATGGGCCGGTGCCGACCTTGATATCCTTGATCTGTAAGGCTGCCGCCGGTGTCGCAGCCACAGCGGCCGGCTGAGCGGCAGTCTGATTTGTCGTGCTACTTGAGCATCCCCCGATGAATGCGATTACCGCGATCGAGGCAAGTGCTGCTGATAGCCTTCTCATTTTTTTATTCCTTCCGATTAATCCCGTTGGAGAAAGTGAATTCCTTGCTTCAGATCCTTATACAGGCCCGTCTTATGCAGCAAAACTTTGCTTACAGGCGGCTCGATTATCGGGCAAGAAGCCGAATCGCTCCTATTAGATGCGCGGTACAGCAATGAATAGCGCTGATAATCGATGAGTGTCGCGAGAGTATGGCCTATGACTGTGCGAGAACCGTCACGAGTTCAAGCCAGTTTGGGCGATGTGGTCCGAAAATGGGGTCGGCGTTTTGTTACTTTCGCTTCCCACAAAGGCGGACTTTGGCATCACCTCCAACGTCTCTTTTCATCCGCATAGGCGGAGTTCGCGCGTGACCGCGCAAACGCAGCAAAGCCTTATTGCAGACTAATTCGTCATCACTCTCCATGGCATTATAAGAATCCGAAGCGGGCATTGGCCGGAATGAGCAATGACACAACCGAGGTGAAACCGGCCTCCAGTACTAGCGGCATTGCACTCATGGTGTTCGCCATGCTGGCAATACCCATCGTCGATGGTTTGGCTAAATACCTAAGCTCCGAGCACTCGCCCCTGTTCCTCAGCTGGGCGCGCTATGCTGTGGCGTGCCTTATTGTTCTACCCATCGCGGATTGTACGGATGGGATCTTTTCCCTCGAGAGCATCTGAGTGCACACGTCATGCGAACTGCATTTCTCGTGGCTGCAATGACGCTGTATTTTCTCGCTATCGCAGAAATTCCACTCGCCCTCGCCATTAGTGCCTACTTCATCGGGCCCATCGTCGCAATCGTCCTGGCTGTCCTCATTCTCGGTGAGCGTTTGACAATACGGAAAACTGCGAGCCTTGCCTTAGGTGTGCTGGGTTCATTGGTTATACTAAGGCCGACGGGCGAGATCGAGACCGGCATCCTGTTGGCATTTGGCGCGGGGTTTTTATTTGCCCTTTATCTCATCGCGACCCGCCAAGCGTCCCAGCACAGCGATCCGATTAAGACACTTGCGTTCCAATGCCTCATTGGGACATTCCTGCTGAGCCCGCAGGCCGCCTTCACAGCCACACTTCCCACGACGGACACGCTTTTATTTTTCGCCGGCTTAGGGTTTTTCTCAGCTCTAGGCCACCTCTTGACAATCGTCGCATTTCGGTGGGCGGATGCGTCGACCTTGGCGCCGCTTGTCTACGTTGAGCTCGTCGGCACAGCCGCAATCGGGTATCTCGCATTCTCAGAAGTCCCGAGCGTGGCGACAGTCGTTGGATCTGCGCTAATCGTAATTGGTGGACTGGCCCTGATCGCGAAGCGTCGGGGCGAATAACGCAACTCTTACCTGTTTCTGCACGAAAGACAGTTTGGGGGAAGAAGCGACCATTGATGCGCCGATTATAATGACCAGATGCCCGCCCGCATGGGTATTTCGAAATGGAGGCCGCGCGAGGAGCTTTGCGGGCAAAAAACGAGGATCTCGTATACTGGATTCCTGCCTTCGTGGGAATGACGATGGCAAAAGTTGGCGGGAGTGTTGCGGTCGAAATTATGAACGCGCTTTGAAGTAAGGGCGCGGATTAATGCGTCCGGTTCGCGACGAAATGGGCGGCGGCCGCCAGAGCTTCGGAGGCATCTCCGAAAACCGCCAGAGCATCCCGCGCCCTGGCTTCCATTTCCTGAAGACTTGCGCGGGCGGCATCGGCGCCGATCAGCGAAACGAGCGTTGCCTTGCCGGCATCCTGATCCTTCGCAACCGCCTTGCCGACAAGCGCAGCATCGCCTTCGACATCGAGCAGATCATCGGCGAGCTGAAAAGCAACCCCGAGCGCGCGTCCGTAATCAAGCAGAGCGTGGCGCTGCGCTTGGGGCGCTTGCCCAAGAATCGCGCCCGCTTCGCAAGCAAAACAAATCAGCGCGCCGGTTTTCATGGATTGCAGCCGCAGAATGACCGACTCGGTCAAACACTGGCACGGCGCTTGACGGTCAAGCATTTGCCCGCCCGCCATGCCAGCCCGGCCCGAATGGCCTGCCAGACCGAGCACGAGCGTACTTCGGACAGCCGGGTCCGAATGGGTCGCGGGATGGGCGAGGATTTCGAAGGCCAGTGTCAGCAGGGAATCGCCGGCCAGGATCGCGGTGGCCTCGTCAAAGGCCTTATGAACGGTCGGACGTCCGCGCCGCAAATCGTCATCATCCATCGCAGGCAGGTCGTCATGGACGAGCGAGTAACAATGCACGCATTCAAGCGCTACCGCCGCGTTCAGCGCCGCTTCATTTGCGACGCCGCAAAGTCGGGCACTTTCCAGAACGAGGAACGGCCGGAGCCGTTTGCCGCCGCCCATCGTCGCATAGCGCATCGCTTCCATCAGCCGTTCCGGAACGTATTGCGCGCGCGGCGTTTGCGTCAGCCAATCATCGAGCCTTTGCTCGATTTGGGTTGCGCTGCTCCGAAGACGCCGTTTAAAGGTTTCAACGTCGGATGATTTTTGCACGTGTTCCCAAGTCCATGTCGAGCGTTGGAGAAAAGATGCGCCAGTTAAGCGCACAGCTCAAGACCATCCGCGATATTTCGAAACGATCCGTGCAAGTGAGTGCCCAATCGGCAGCACAAGCTTGCCGGACAGCCTGGAAAAAGCCGCAAGACTGGTGGCGCGGCCGAAAAAGTTCCGTTTCCGAGCAGTCGGAGCGCGTCGGGTCCGATCCCCCCGACACAACAGATCCATCCGCAACAACGCCTGTGTATCAGATCAAAACAGGCTGGCGCGACAGATATCCAAATCTCGTCAAAGCCTTGCGCATCGCTCTGGTTGCGCTCGCCGTGTTTCTTGCCCTACCCTATTTTTTCATTCTGATCTACCGGTTTGCCGACCCTCCGTTTTCCGCGCTGATGCTCCGAAATGCGGTTCTGGGCAAGAGCATCGATTATAAATGGGCCGATTTCCCGGAAATTTCCTCCAATCTGGCGACAGCGGCCGTGATCGCGGAAGATGCGCGTTTCTGCCAGCATTGGGGTGTCGATTGGACGGCTGTCGGCGATGTGCTTGAAGATCTGGAAGATGGCGAAGCGCTGCGCGGTGCAAGTACGATCCCGATGCAGACGGCGAAAAACCTGTTTCTGTGGCCGGACCAGGATTATCTAAGGAAAGCGCTCGAAGTCCCGCTTGCCTATTTTATGACGTTGGTCTGGCCGAAGCAGAGAGTCCTGGAGATTTACCTCAATATTGCCGAATGGGGCCCGGGGATTTACGGCGCGCAGGCGGCAGCGCAATATCATTTCGGCAGATCGGCGGCATCGCTTAATTCGAGGCAATCCGCCCTGCTTGTCGCCGCTCTCCCAAATCCGCTCAGGCGCAATGCCGGCAAGCCGGGGCGGGGAACGCGCCGTATCGCTAGCCGCATTCAAAGACGAGCGCGCCGCGAGGGACAGGATGCCTCCTGCATTTTCGACCGTTAAGGCGATGCCCTCTGGTCAAACGCCTTTGATATCATTATAAGGACGGTGAACTGCATATATATGTGCGATAGATATTTCAACTTTCAGCTTGCAGGCGGCATTTGCTGCTTGCGGGTTTTTATTTGCTTCATATCGAGGTAACAGAAAATGGCCGTTCCAAAACGAAAAGTCTCCCGCATGAAGCGTGGCAACCGCCGGTCCGCAGACGCATTGGCGTCACCGGCTTACATTGAGGACAAAGACTCCGGTGAGCTTCGCCGCCCCCATCATGTCGATCTGAAATCGGGCAAGTATCGCGGCAAACAGATCCTTGAACCCAAGGACGAATTCTAAGGCTTAGCTTTTCGCCGCGTTGGTGAAAAGCCGGTGCGGGGTGAAGTATTGGCGAAAAGGTCTTAAGGGCTGCGCTGAACACTAGAGATGGAGACGAGAAAATGATCCTCACGATACCTTGGATTCTGATTGCGATCATCCTGTACAATATCATTGCTTTTACGGTTTCTGCCCCCGGCGACGTAATCCAATACCCTGCTCTTGCAGAAATGCCATCGGACTTGTCGCAGCTTAACCCTGCGCAGCTCGATCCGTCGCAAGCGGTCGATATTAAGAGGACAGCGTTTGATCTTCAGCTGTTCGACCTCAGTATGATTTCCGGGGCCGAATGGACACTCACACTCGGCGATCTGGTGATCATCATCACGCTGATATTGCTTTTTGTAGAGCTGATTAAAGCCACACGCACCGGCGGATCCTCGATCGTCGATCACGCACTGTCGACGCTGCTTTTTGTTATCTGCCTGGTGGAATTTTTGATGGTGAAAGAGGCCGCGACATCGGTGTTCTTCTTTATTATGATTGTGACATTGATCGACGTCGTCGCCGGTTTCTCAATAACAATTCGGGCGGCCCGGCGCGACTTTGGTTTTGGCGGCGCGGTTGATTGACGAGCGCATTTTTTCGCCGCTTTTTTACCAAGTTTTGAGGGCGCTCAAAAGGCGCCCTTTTCTTTTTCGGAGTTAAGCATTGTCATCCTCATCGGCTGTCATTCACGATCAACATACCGGTATGAGGGGTAAGGAGAGACGCGACTTTTCGGTCGAGATCGGATTGACCGCCGCGATCGTATCCGTCGATGGCGACAATCCGCGCATTCTCGTTGTCAAACCGGGTAAAGATACGCCGGCATCAAGGGTCGCACTGCCTTTCGGACTATTTGCTCCTCTGAATCACAGAACACTTGAAATCGGTCTTCGCGATTGGGTGAAGGATCAGACCGGTCTCGAACTCGGCTATGTCGAACAGCTTTACACTTTTGGCGACCGTGGACGCCATGCGCAGCAAGGCGATAAGGAGCTGCAAGTTGTCTCCATTGGATATCTGGCTTTGACAAGATCAAGCGTGCACCAGGACCTAAAACATGGCGACTGGCAAAACTGGTATAATTTTTTCCCCTGGGAGGACCGGCGAACAGACTGCTCGCCAATTCTTGAATATGAGATCCTGCCGCGTTTAGCGCGCTGGACGAAACTGCGTGATCCGGATGGCGTTCCTGCTCGCCCGCTCAGCCGTGATGAACGTTTCGGCATCTTTTTTGGCGATAATCACGAATGGGACGAAGAAAAAGTACTAGACCGCTACGAGCTGCTTTATGAGGCCGGGCTTGTCCCCGAGGCACGAACCGACGGTCGTAAAGCTGCAAACAATTGGGAAGATTTGCCGTCTTTCGGCGTTCCGATGCGGTTCGACCATCGCCGTATTCTCGCGACCGCGATGAGCCGTTTACGCGCAAAAATCAAATACCGACCGGTGATTTTCGAACTCATGCCTGAAAATTTCACACTGTTCGAGCTTCAGCGGACGGTCGAGGCAATTTTAGGAAGTCATCTCCATAAACAGAATTTTCGCCGCATGATTTCGGCATCCGGTCTCGTTGAACCGAATGGAGAAATTCAAAAAGCCACAGGCGGTCGTCCTGCCAAATCTTTTCGGTTTCGCCGCGAAGTGGTTCTGGAACGTCCATCAACCGGCGTTCGTGTTCGGGGCAGCCGCGGTTAGTGCGCTTTCAGGCGAAG
>CAZMAC010000191.1:0-6039 GCA_964564085.1 uncultured Hyphomicrobiaceae bacterium | reverse complement strand
TGTTTAGTTGCGCATTTTTATCCGAGAACCGGTTCCCACTTCTCGGAATGCGCTCCAGCACAATGATCAGCTGTTGAGCGTGACTTCCTGCGGCGCCGGCTGAGCGCCGAGACCGAACCGTGCGCCCATCGGTCCGGGATGCTCAAAATCATTGAAGATACGAGCGAGCTTATCCATGACGCCGGCATTGCCGACTGTGTGCCATTGATGTTGGCGTGCCCACCAATAGTAGCGTTTCCGCGTGGTCAGTTCCTTAAGGTCGGAAAAGCGCGACCATTGCTCATGGTCCCAGAGGAATTCATAAGGATGCAAATAGACTTGCCCCAAATATCCCTGGTCCCAGGCCTCATTTAATAGCTTCATGACAAGGGATGTCGGCAGCAGGCGCAGATAGGTGCCCCCCATGACGCGAACCGCAAATCCCGGGAAGAGCTGGCGGCGGTAAATCGCAAATTCGTGAAGTGTCGCGTCTTCAAACCTTAAAAGCTGAGGCTCATGCCGCGTAGCGGCGATTTCACTCCTCACATAACTTGAATCGTAAACGAACAGCTTGGCAAGCTCTTCATACGCCCAATCTGCACAGCTTCCACCGATCGAAAAATTCGGGGCTCTAAACCCTTTAATTGTCTGACCGGATGCTGCGGATAACTTGTCAATCGCTATTTCCAGATTGGCGCGAAAAGTCTCTCGATTATGTGTAAATACATCATCATGCTCATTATAGTGGCAACCGACTTCATGGCCATCATCTGCAATCTGACGGACAATTTCCGGATAATCTCGCGCGACCTGACCGGTTGTAAAAAACGTTAACTTTGCTCCGTCCAGACATTGCTGAGAAAATTGGTCTATTCGTTCATAAGCTTTCCAAAGCGCATCCGGTGTCTGGCGCGGTTTCGAAACACCCAACATTCTTTGGTAATCATGCGTGTAATCTTCAAAATCGATCGAGAGATAGCAGATTTTCATTTTGAATACCAACGAGTTAGGTTTTACGCTCCAGGTAAGGCCCACACCAAACCCTCATTCCCATGGTTATGGAGTCTTTTGAGGCAACCGCAATATTGTATTCAATATATCGGATCGTGTGTACGAAATCGAAAAATTAAAATGAATAGGCGCAAGTGGCATCCTCATTTACATTTTGAAGCTCAAATCGAATATCTCACATGTGTTTTGACAAATTCTCGTATACTACTGGCTGTTCTGCTCAAATTTTACTACTCAAGGTAGTTTTTACTGAAATATTTGTTGTATTTTTGTTTATTGTTGCGTGAAAACAACAAATTATTGGCAAATACTTTCTTGCTTGCCTGTATAAAAGATGATAATTTTTTAATCAATAAAGTGCGCAGATGATAATCGCGTAAGCAACCTTCTGAATAGCTATTTTGTACTGTTCTCGGCATTGGGCGAGGATATTTTCTATGGTTAGTGGCAAGCGTTTGTTCGATATTTTCATATCAGGCTCGGGAATTTTTGTATCAATTCCCATTTTTCTCATTGTCTCTATTCTTATCTGGCTTGAAGACCGTGGGCCAATTCTGTTCAAGCAGAAACGGCTTGGACGTAATGGGAAGGTATTTACTGTCTATAAATTCAGGAAATTCGCAAACCGTAGTAACGATAACGGGCCAAATGTGACCGTCCATAATGACAATCGTTACAGTAAGGTTGGAAGAATACTGGAAAAATCGAAATTGAATGAGCTGCCGCAACTCATCAATGTGTTTAAAGGGGAAATGTCTTGTGTTGGGCCCCGGCCAGAGATTGTTGAATATAAGAAATGTTATGTTGGCCAGTATGAGGAATTGCTAAAGTTTAAGCCGGGCATATTTGGACCTAGTCAGACACTATATCGCAACGAAGCGCAAACTTATATTGATGGGTATGATCCCGAGAAGTTTTACGCCAATGTCTTATTTCCAATGAAAGCGAATATTGACATTAAATATTATAGATCGGCAACTGTGATGAGCGACCTATTCTGGATCTACCGATCATTGAGCGCAGTTGTATCGAACGACAACGTTGCACCAGAAATAAATTTAGATACGAGATCTGAAGAAGCCCTCCGCTGAAGTCGAACGCATCGCAAAATGGTGAGCTAATACAGCTTAGCGTCCACTGTTCAATTTTGAATTTGAAAAGTACACGTAATTACAAGATTGGGAGCTGACATAAAAGCTTAATACAATCTAATTATACGCAATATGATTATTGCAAAAGCTGTGGACCCAGCAACCAGCAGTAAATTACAAATAATGCCATCATGCAGGATCAGTAATGCTTGACCTCAAAAATAACGATTCAAACCGCTCGCCAGACACTTCGGAGGAGAGCAAGGGTTCGGCGTGCGGGCTTCCTCCCTCTGTTCAAAAACGAATTGCGGATGAGGCGCTCCGTGTGAAAGAGGTTTTAGGGTCAAATCGAGAGCGGCGTGTGCTGATTATTGGTGGCGCAGGCTATATTGGCGGACCACTGACAACCGCGCTGTTAAGAGCTGGATATAAGGTCCGCAATCTGGATCTTTTCACCTATGGCCATCAAAGCGCAATGCTTGGCGTCCTGCCCCATGCCGATTATGAGTTTCAATATGGCGATCTGGGCCAGGCCGATGTCATGAACCGGGCGCTGGACGGTGTTACCGATGTCATTATTCTCGGGGGGCTCGTCGGCGATCCGATCACGAAGAAATATCCCGAGGAATCTCATGCGATTAACGACATTGGTATCCGCAATTGCATCGATCGACTGAACCATAAGGGGCTGAATAAAGTCATCTTCGTTTCGACATGCTCAAATTATGGATTGATCGAAAAAGACGTTCTGGCCAATGAGGAATACGACCTTAATCCGTTATCCCTTTATGCCAAGTCCAAGGTTGCCGCAGAGCAATATCTCCTTTCACTGAAAGGCGAGACGGATTACCACGCAACAATCCTCCGGTTTGCCACTGCATTCGGGCTGGGCTCGCGGATGCGTTTCGATCTCACGGTAAACGAATTTACGCGTGACCTCTATTTGGACAAGGAACTGCTCGTTTATGACGCGGGGACCTGGCGGCCATATTGCCACGTCAATGATTTTGCGAGTCTCATGTCGCGCGTGCTGGCCTTTCCGATAGAGGATGTTTCATTCGAAGTGTTCAATGCAGGAACAGAAAGCAATAATCATACAAAACAAAATATTGTCGATACAATCTGCGAATATTTGCCTGATAGAAAGATTGATTATAAAGATAACAGTGACGACCCGCGTAATTACAAGGTCAGTTTTGAAAAACTTAGAGAAATTTTATTTTTTGAGCCAAAATATTCTGTAAGAGACGGTATTAAAGAAATAATCTGGGCAATGAAAAGCCATCTTTTTGACGATTATGATTCAAGAAAAAATTACTATGGTAATTATAAATTAATGTATGATGCACGAGAAAATCACAAAGCCTTAATTTAAGAGCAAATTTATAAAACCATAAAAAGACTATGCATATAAATCAAACTGGATTTGTTCAGAATTAAAAACAGCACAGTTGCTTCCGTAACCAAGTTTTGCAAATCGATGGGGCCTAGCCATGTCTTCTTATCATGTTGTTATTTTAGCAGGCGGTAAAGGCACGCGGCTCCGCCCGTTCACGGCCAGCTTCCCGAAACCGCTCGTGCCCTTGGGCGATATGCCGATTTTGGCAATTTTACTGCGCCAACTGATCAATCACGGTTTTAAGGAAGTCACGCTGACGCTCGGTCACCTGGCCGAACTCATTCGCGCTTATATAACGCAGCATCCTACATTATCCAGCGCGCTGAAGATCAATTTCACAGCCGAAGACAATCCCACGGGAACGGCAGGATCTCTGGCGCATGTGCCGGGATTGACCGACACTTTTCTTGTCATGAATGGGGATGTGCTGACCAATCTCGACTACAACAATTTGATCAGTGCGCATCATGAGAGCGGCGCCGCGCTCACGATTGCCTGTCACGAAAAAAAGGTCAAAGTCGATTTGGGTGTTCTGGAAACGAGTGATGACGGCCGCTTAGAGTCCTATATTGAAAAGCCTGAGAGCGTGTTCCGCGTCAGTATGGGCGTTTACGTTTATGACAAGCGGGTGCTGAGCTTTATCGAGCCTGATACTTATCTCGATTTTCCGACGCTTGTGCAAAAGCTGCTCGATGCGGGCGAGCATGTCCATGTCTATCGGAGCGATGCGTTCTGGCTCGATATCGGGCGTCCGGAAGATTATGCCAAGGCGCAGGAAATCTTTGAGAAAAGACCGGAACATTTCAACATCGGAAGTGCTGAGCAATGGAGTGGAAATACGCCTTATCAGAGCCCGTACTCGGCGCAAAGGAAGAGCAATCTGTCCTCCAATGCCTGAAATCGGCCTGGTTGTCTATGGGCAGCCGGACCCAGGAGTTTGAAAAGACTTTTGCGGAGCTCCTTAGTTGCCGCCATGCAATTGCCGTTTCAAGCGGGACGGCGGCGCTGCATTTGGCGATGTTGGCGCTGGATATCGGGTCCGAGCCGGGCCATGAAATTATTCAGCCATCGATCAATTTCGTTGCCGGCGCGAATATGACCATCGCGGCCGGCGCGAAGCCGGTCTTTGCCGACATTATTTCACTTGCCGAGCCGACCATCGACCCCGATCAGGTCAAAGCACTCATCGGGCCGCAGACCAAAGCCATCATGGTCATGCATTATGGCGGCTACCCAGCAAGACTTTACGATCTTCTCGATTTGTGCCGTCAGCACAATCTGGCATTAATCGAAGACGCCTGCCATGCCTGTGGCTTTCGATCCGCCGAGCTTGACGGCGCCGCGCTCGGGACGATGGGCGATATCGGGTGCTTTTCCTTCTTCGCCAATAAGAATATGACGACAGGTGAGGGAGGAATGGTCGTCACCAATAGCGACGAGCTTGCCGCCCGGCTCCGTAGCCTGCGCTCTCACGGTATGACGACGCTCAGCTGGGAGCGCCATAAGGGACGCGCGGCCACCTATGACGTCACGGCGCACGGCTTTAACTACCGGATCGACGATTTGCGGGCGGCTTTAGGCCTTGCGCAGCTGGAAAAACTGCCTGGTATGAATGAGCGGCGTCAGCAGCTCGCCGCCGCCTATGCTAAAGCCGTTGAACGCCTGGGACGAGAGGATATTCAATATATCTACGGCTCCAGCCCATCGGCCGGATCGGCTCATTTGGCTGCGATTATGGTGAACCCTGACCAGCGGGACCGCATTCGTAAATGGCTCGCTGAAAATGCGATCCAATCCAGCCTGCATTACCCGCCTGTTCATGAGTTTACAGCCTTCAAACAATCTTTTGGCGGAGAATTGCCGACAACGAAGGCCTTTTCGAACGCGATGATCACGTTGCCGCTCTATCCCGGCATGGCAGAGGGGGCGGTGAATGAGATTATCGACACAGTGGCAGCTTTCGACAGCAGCTCTTGCTCTTAACAACGCGTTAAGGCGATCGAGTCATTGTCCGCGGACGCCTCGATCTTCTTTAACGCACCGGGATCGCAAAAAATCTTCGCTTAGAGGCCGAATTCTGAGGGAATGGTAAACGCGTCAGATGTTTTTGAATCGAAATTCTGCGCGTCGATTATTTCGGCAAATTAAACAAGTTCTGCGCCAGTTCGGAACAATACTGTGGCGCAAAAGATACGAAAAACAAGAGTGGCTCATCGATAAGCGGAATTTCTGCGTTAAAATTAAATATTAATGAGGCTGGCATTTACATTAAATGAGTGAATACTTAGAAATATCCGAAATTGAATAAAAAATAATAATAAAAATGCAGCTCGCAATTTAAGATCTCGACAACCCGCCAGACCTATATCCTTGAGCATCGACCAAGCACATCAGTTCAAGGAGTTTGTTATGCGTCGTCTTGTAAATCTTACCAAAACTGCTCAAAGTTTTCTGAACCTTCGTAACCGTGATGGCAACGCAGCCATCGAATACGGCATGATCGCCGCGTTGATCGCCGTCATTATCGCAGCGAGCTTGTCGGGCGTCGCCACCAAGCTC
>CAZMAC010000190.1:0-6077 GCA_964564085.1 uncultured Hyphomicrobiaceae bacterium | reverse complement strand
GACTTCACGCTGGAACATCAGGACCATCCGGTCCCACCAGGGCGGCCAGGGTTCTGTCTTGAGCCAGCCTGTGAGCAGGGGCGTGGCGACAGAGTAGGGCAGGTTGGCAACGATCCGCGCCGTCTCGCCGGGGGCCAGCAATGCGTGCCAATCCGTGGTCAGCGCATCGCCTTCAACAATCTCAAGCTGTCCCGGCCAATGCGCGGCGACGGCCTCAAGCGCTGGAAGACAGCGGCGGTCCTTTTCCACCGCAATGACTTTGGCGGCGCCCTCGGCGAGAAGCGCCCGTGTCAGCCCGCCAGGTCCCGGTCCGATTTCGATGACAGTGACGTCCTTTAACGGCCCGGCACTGCGCGCGATCCGGCCTGTCAGGTTCAAATCCAGAATGAAATTCTGCCCGAGCGATTTTTTTGCCGTGAGACCGAGGTCCCGGATGACGTCCCGAAGCGGCGGCAAATCAGTCAAGGCGGAGCCTTTCAAATCACTGTCATGAATTCGGGGTCATTCAATCCGATTCATTGTGATCCAGCTTTACTCTGACCGGGCGCGGCTGTCTGCATTTGCCATCGCAGCCGCCAGCCGCAAGGCGGCGATCAGACTATCGGGCCGCGCTTTTCCGGTTCCGGCGATATCGAAGGCGGTGCCATGATCAGGCGATGTCCGGATGAACGGTAAGCCGAGCGTGACATTCACGCCTTCATCGAAAGCAAGGGTTTTCAATGGGACAAGCGCCTGATCATGATACATGGCGATGGCTGCATCATAATTTTTGCGGGCGCGCTGGTGAAAAAGTGCATCGGCAGGGTGGGGCCCCGTCACCTTGAAACCGGCCTCAAGCAAGGCGGCAATGGCTGGCTTGATGATCCTGTCTTCCTCATCGCCGATCATGCCGCTTTCGCCGGCATGGGGATTAAGTCCTGTCACGGCCAGTCTTGGTTCCGCGATCCCGAACCAGCGCTGTAAGCCCGCGACCGTGACCTCGGCTGTCTCAATGATCTTCTCAGCTGTCAGCTCCAAGGGAACGTCTCGCAAGGGAATATGGATCGTAACCGGTACAACGCGCAGATCAGGCGCTGCAAGCATCATTACGGGGCTTGCTTCGTGGCCAAGCTGGCGGGCAATATGCCCCAAAAATTCCGTATGCGCCGTATAAGGCAGACCGCCTGCCGCCATGATATGTTTTGCAATCGGATTGGTGACCACGGCTGAGGCCTGGCCGTCAAGGGTGAGCGCAACGGATTGCTCGATGCTCGCTTTGATAGAACCGCTTGCCGATTGATCCGGGCGGCCAGCGCTGACGGGGGAGGGCAGGGGCACCGGCAAGACGGGCAGCGCTTTTGGAAACATTGCGTCGGCGTCGCTCATATCCGCGATTTCCTCGCAGAGGACGCTTGCACCGATGTCAATCGCCCGGCGCCGTAAATGCTCGATATCTCCCAGATAAGCAAAAGCCGGAATGCCGAGTTCATCCCGGCTAAGCCAGCTTTTCAGCGTAATGTCAGGGCCAATTCCGGCCGGATCGCCGCAGGTGAGAGCAATGGGCTTGCTGAGGCGCGATGCTTCGCTCACCGCCTAACCGCTTTTGGGATATTTGAGGTGCGCCCGATCCTTGATGTCTCTCAGATGGCGGCGGGAGTAAAGCTGGAATTCTTTTTGAATGTCATCATCAGCGCCGGACTTTTTCTTATTCTTCTTTGGGGAGACGGCGACAGTCTTGGCACAAACGGCATGCGTTTCGACGGCGTTACCCTTGATCACCGGGGGCGTCATGTCACCAGGCTTGGCTTTGGACAAAGCAGCCCGCACATCGCCCTGAAAATTGGTCAGCTTTGCTTTTTTTACGCTTTTGACCGAGACACCGCTCTTGCCCTTGAGCTGTCCCTTCAGCGACTTGCAGGACGAAAAGTTTCGGCGGATTTCCTCAGCTTCAACCAAACGGAGCGCGACAGCCTGCTGATTGCCATTACTATTTGCCGACAATTTAACGATTTCGACATCCACAACGGTTCCACCGTCAGTATTTTTCGAGATGGTCGGCAATTCGGTGTCGACTGTTGACCGCACGAGGGGACCATAGAGGTTGCGGATCAGCTGACGCCATGCAGTCTGTGCGCGGATACGCTCTTTCAGCGTTACGGGATTAACCCCTTGCGACCTGAACGAAGCCAGGAACTCCTTCAGGCTACGCTTTTGCGAACCGCCTTGCGCCATGTTCGTCAAAGCCTTGTTGACCTGATCGTCGGAAATTACGATTTTGCGTTCCTTGGCCGCCTGAAGCATCAGCCTTTCGTCGATGAGCTGATCGACCGCCTCCTTGCGCATTGCGCCGCTGCTATTTGCGATGACCTTTTTCTGAAGCTTTTTGACGAATTCTTTCTGCAGCTCGCGTGCCTCTTCACGGCTCTTTGGCTGACGCTCCAGCATGAAGGCTCGAAATTTTTCCTTGGTTTTATCGGATTTCAAGCGCGCTTTTATCTTCGATCCGATCCCGGAAGTTAAGGCGAGAAAGCGCTGGCGTTGTGCGACATCATAGCTTGTTACGGGGTCATCATTGACCATGACCACAATACTCTGCGCGTGAGCAGAGGGCGAACAGGTCAGAGAAAACATCCCTGCAATCAGGAGCAAAGCCGGCAAAACACGCTGCGCGCTTTTTCGATTCAAGATCATGAATTTGAAACCCGTCATGCTGTGGGCATTGGCCAAGTTAGCGCTGCAAGGCCGGATCGCGGCCATATACGCCTAGACTGCCGGATTCGTAAGTCTGTCTCAATCGCATGCGGCGATTTATGCCCATATAAGCTGCAAACCTATTCGATCACAGTGGCAGAAGTTAAGCCTTTATTTTACGACTGGCAACTCGGAAGAAAAAGTTCCGATTGTGTCCGTTCTTCTCTTTGCTGAACCCGTATGCAGCAGGTTGTACTTTACAAGGACGGTCTGGTCCGGCTGGATTTCGCCGTCATTCACATTCGTTTCCAAATAGGTGACGGAGAGTACAAAACATTCGTCGGAATATTGCAATCCAACGCCGTTGCGCAGGATTTCATCTTCATCCAGATCGTAGCGAATATCGCCGAAAACTGTCCAGTGTTTTGCCACCTTGACAGCAGCGATAGCGGCAAACTCTTCACGGTCTTCGTCAAAGCCGAGAGCCGGCTGAGCCTGGGCATTGACGTAGTTCGCCGATGTCAGGAATGGGCCGTAAGAGCCTGTCAGCTGCAGGTCATGGCGTTTGAGTTGGAGATCGTCCTCATCGAGGCGGACTTGCGAGACCAGCTGAAGATTGCGCGATAAATCAAAATATGCGCCGGCAACATAGTCGGACTCTGAGTTCTCCAATCCCGTATCTTCGCCAAACGGGTTGTCCCCGGCAACCTGATAGCTTTGACCGGCAACAATGCGTGCATTCCAGCCAGCAACCGTGTTGACGCTGTATTGTACGCCGACATTAGCGCGCGTACCTGTTTCGATGCGGTCGTAGCCGGAAAATTTGTCGATATCGAAAAGCAAGGTGTCATCGAACACAAGGCTTCGGGCGTCTTCATTCGGGATGTCGCCCTGATCCTCGATGTCCGGACGCGCGATGATTTGCGCAATCGGTTCGATAACGTGGGTGGCGCTCTCGGTATGCTTGACAAAAGGATAGCGATATTCAAGCCCTGCGACAGCAGAGCCGCGAAACGCCGTGGTGCCATCTTCAGCTTCATCGGAGGAAATCGGGTCGACAAAGCTGGTCGTTTTATAAAGATCGGCGCGCGCCTGCATGAAGGGCGTTATCACCTGGCCGAGCGGATCGGTAAACTGCCGCCGCCATTTCGCCTGGTTGATGAGACGGGCCACATCCCCCCCATCTTCGCGCGTCAGGGCGAGGACATTGGTATCGAAACTCAATTCGCCGCCGGCGACGGGATCGTCAAAGATGTAATTATAGTCGACCGATGGAAAAACGATTGAGTCGGACTGGTCATCATCCTCAATCGTCAATCCGCCGAAATGATAGAGATTGGCGGAAAAATAATTCCGATCGCTCTGACCGACAAGATAAACGGTCGAGATCCGATCCGTCGCAAAAATACTGTCGAGGCGGTAAAAGCGCCGGAATGTATCATCGCTTTCCAGAGTGATATCCCAACCCCATTTCCACCAAGAACCTAAGCTAAACTCGCCCTGCGTCTTGATGCTGCCGCGAAACTGATTGTCTTCCCGTGTGGGATCGTCAGGGTCTTCGTCATAAACGCCAGCCGCATCAATGTTGTAGGCACCGGTCTCAAGGCGCTGGCGCCATTCGGTTTTCAGAAGAAAGCCTGCATCGGTGGTCACAACAGGCGTTACCGTTAAATCAGCGCTTGGCGAGACGACGTAGAGATAGGGAACGCCGACTGTGAGGCCTAAATCCTGCGAGTGGCTGAACTCTGGGGCCAGGAAGCCCGAGCGGCGTTTGACTGTGGGGTCCGGATAATAGAAATAGGGCACCCATAAAAACGGGACCCCGAACATCTCGAAGACGCCGTCCTCGAAATAAACGTTCCCCTCATCCTTTTTATGGATCACTTTCCGGGCCTTGATGCGCCAGATCGGCGGGGCATCCGGATCGTCCTCGCATTGCTTACAGGGCGTGAAGACACCGCGTTCGAAAACGGTGGTATTGCCTTCGCTCCGATAGGCTTTTGTTGCGGCAATGCGAGCTTCGTCTTTTGTGACGGCAGAGAAAGAGCGGATGAATCCATCGCGGAAATCGTCAGTCAGGGTGATACGGTCGGCATTGATGAGCGCGCCGTCTGGTTCCTTGATGCGCACATTTCCGATGGCATTGAGCGTGTTGGCGCGCTGGTCGTAAGTCAGCTCGTCGGCAAGCAGGGCATAGTTCTTGTAATAGACCTCAACATTGCCTTTCGCGATGGTACGGTCATTCACCCGATCGTAAATGAGTTCGTCGGCCTGGAGCAGAAGCGGCTGGGCCGTTTCGTCTTTGTTGATTTGTGGCCGTTGGAGCAGATCGCTCTTAGGCGCCTGAGCGAAGGCCGCGCTGTGTGGGAGCGAGGCCGCAGCCACGAGGCTGACGATAAGCGCAGGAAAACAGTGGCAGACGAGACGCTGCATCAAAACAGCCGCCGTCCAACCAGGCCTGCATCCCTCACGCAAAGCCTCAGCGCGCATTCATCACCCATCTTCTTGGTACAGCAAGACCGTCAATGCCATCAGACTGGCTATGGCAATTGGCGCCCAAGCCGCCACCCCCGTCGTTATGTAGCCGGACATGCCCAATTTGCGCGACAGCTCAATGAGAATAAAAACACCGAAACCCCCGCTCAATCCCGTGATCACCATAGTCTGTATCTTCCCAAAACGGAAGGGTTTGAGTGCGCAAGTTGCTGCCAAAAGAACCATGGCGACCATGAGCAGCGGTCGCGATAGAAGTTGCGCATAATGAAGTTTATACGCAGTTGTATCGAAGCCTGCTCTTTCCGCGAATTCTATAAATTCAGGCAACTCCCAAAACGATACGCTCTCAACAGTATCGACACGTTGATTTACTTGATTCTTATCCAAATAGGTACTGACAAGATATTGATTGTACAATCGCGGCAGCCCGCCTGGACTTGACACATTTGCATTCTCAAGTTGCCAATAACCTTGCCTCAAAATCGCCTTATCTGCTTCGATTCTTTCAATAAATTTTTTGTTGGGATCAAATTGCAACAGCGTCACTCCGGCAAGCGTCGTGCCGCGATTTGCGCTGGCTCTGGCATAGATGACAGAGGCCCCGTCCGGGCCGTCCTGGCGGATCCAGGTCGCGGTGTCGCTCTTGCTTCGCGCACCGCCTTTTGCGGCGAATGTGTTGGCGAACATTCTTTCAGCGTAAATCTTGGCCTTAGCCGCGAGCGGGTTATAAACCGCCATTGCGAAGACGCCGAAAAGCGCGGCCACCAGCAGGGCAGGCTGTAGAAATTGCCAGACGGAAACGCCGGCCGCACGAATGACGACGAGTTCGGAGCTACGGCTAAGCATCAGAAATGCGCCGATAGAGCCAATGAAGACGGCGAATGGCAGGATCAGCTCGGCAAAAACCGGCA
>CAZMAC010000189.1:0-6098 GCA_964564085.1 uncultured Hyphomicrobiaceae bacterium | reverse complement strand
GGTGTCTTTCAGCCACTTAGGGAATCGCGACTACAATCAACGCCTTATCTTTAGTTTCAGACTTTTGACCGCGAAAAGGAACCTGCGGTGATAGCAGAAATCGGACATTTTTCCTTGATCCTGGCTTCGATGCTGGCCTTGGCGCAATGCTGCGTTCCGATGATCGGCGCAGCGTCGGGCGATATGAAGATGATGCGTTTTGGCTCATCCGCCGCCATCGGCCAGGTTGTATTCATTGCGATTTCTTTCGCCGCACTGACGTATTCTTACGTAACTTCTGATTTCTCGCTTTTAAACGTTGCCGAAAACTCCAATTCGGCCATGCCGATGCTCTTCAAGGTGACGGCAGTCTGGGGCAATCATGAAGGATCGATGCTGCTTTGGGTTCTTATCCTGGCCATCTTCGGAGCCGCCGTTGCCGTTTATGGCGATAATCTTCCAAGCCAGCTGAAAGCGCGCGTCCTGTCCGTGCAGGCCATGATCAGCCTTGGTTTTTTGGCTTTCGTGCTCTTTACCTCGAACCCGTTCGTCCGGCTCGATCCGATCCCGGCGGATGGCAACGACCTCAATCCCATTCTTCAGGATATCGGCCTGGCCATTCATCCGCCCTTTCTATATCTGGGTTATGTCGGCTTCTCGATGGCCTTTTCGTTTTCCGTCGCCGCCCTGATCGAGGGCCGCGTCGACGCCGCCTGGGCGCGATGGGTCCGGCCCTGGGTGCTCGCCGCATGGTGCTTCCTGACGATCGGCATCACGCATGGCAGTTTCTGGGCCTATTACGAGCTGGGCTGGGGCGGCTGGTGGTTTTGGGACCCGGTCGAGAATGCCTCGTTCATGCCGTGGCTGGCAGGAACGGCGCTTCTCCACTCCGCATTGGTTGTTGAGCGGCGGCAAACGCTGGTGAATTGGACGATTCTGCTCGGAATTGTCACCTTCTCCTTGAGCCTTGTCGGAACATTTCTGGTGCGCTCAGGGATTCTGACCAGCGTTCACTCTTTTGCGGTTGATCCCGAGCGCGGCGTTTTTGTGCTCGCTCTGCTGGCCATTGCAACAGGGGGAGCGCTTGCACTTTTTGCAATCCGAGCGCCGTCTCTCAAACATGGGACGCCATTTGGGTCCGTCAGCCGGGAAAGCAGTCTTGTCTTCAACAATGTCTTGCTCATCTCGGCGACCGCGACGGTTTTCCTCGGCACATTCTACCCGCTCATTGTCGAAGCGACGACCTCCGACAAAATTTCGGTCGGCCCGCCCTTCTATAATCTGACATTCGTGCCTTTGATGATCCCGCTTCTCGTCGTCATGGCCATTGGACCGATGTTCAAATGGAAACGCGACACTCTGCGTGAGGCGATGAAAAAACTGCTCCGTCCTGCAGTCCTGGCAGGGATGTTTTTCGTCGCCGTCCTGATCGCAACATTTGGATCGGACGCGCTCGCCGCGATGGGGATTGCACTGGCAGTTTGGGTTTTTGCCGGCTCATTAGCGGTCCTTGCCTACCGCATCCGTTTGGGACAAGTCCCGTTCAGCACAAGCTGGCGTCTGTCGCGAACAACGCCGCGATCGGTCTATGGACTTGTTCTCGCGCATGCCGGCATAGGTATTACTGTTGCGGGCATCACGGCCATGAGTGCTTGGCAGCAGGAAGTGCTGCAAGCGCTTCCGGTCGGCGGCAAATTGAATATTGCCGGGTATCAGGTCACTCTGACATCGATCACAACGCCTAAAGGACCTAATTTTGACTCCGAACGCGCCGATTTCGATTTAAGTTCAGACGGCCAATTCATTGCGCCACTTCATTCTGAGCGGCGCTTCTACACGGTCCGCCAGATGCAGACGACCGAGGCTGGCATTTACACGAATATGTTTACCAATGTGTATGTCGCCATCGGTGAGAAAAACGCCAAAAATGAATTGACCGTTCGCGCCTATTATCATCCGCTTGCACCCTGGATCTGGATTGGGCCGATGATTATGGCCCTCGGCGGTTTCGTCTCCTTGTCGGATCGGCGATTCCGGGTCGGAGCACCGCGGCGCGCCGGAAAAGCGCCCGCCCTGGTTCCTGCCGAATGAATGAGCGCTTCATGATCTGGCGATCCCTTTTATCCGTGTTCCTCGTTCTTTCGGCGCTGACCGGATTTGCCGTGCCGTCCATGGCGGTCAATCCTGACGAAGTTCTGAAGGACCCGGCCCTGGAGTCGCGGGCCCGTGAACTTGGCAAAGAATTGCGCTGCGTGGTCTGCCAAAATCAGTCTATCGACGACTCGAATGCTCCTCTCGCACGCGATTTGCGCGTGTTGCTCCGCGAACGGTTGCAATCGGGCGATACAGACGAGGAAGCGATGGACTATATCGTCAATCGCTATGGTAATTTCGTCCTTCTCAGGCCGCCATTCCAATGGAGCACCTTCATGCTCTGGTTTGGCCCGGCGATCATTTTTCTGCTGGCTTTCGGTACATATTGGATATTTGTCCGCAGACGCCCGGAGACCCCGGCGGATATTCCGGATCAGCTCAGCCCTGCAGAACGCGAAAAACTGGAAACCATTCTCACAAAGGATCGGGCTTAATGACCCTTTGGCTTATTCTGACAATTCTGACAGCTGTCGCTGCTTTCATCATTGCTGCGCCCTTTCTGCGTCGGAAGGAGGACGCTTCTGCACCTGAGAGCGGCGTTGAGGTTTATAAGGATCAGCTCGCCGAGATCGAACGCGAAAAAGAACAAGGCCTCATTGATGAAGCCGAGGCGAACCTTGCCCGGGTCGAGATCGAACGGCGTATTCTCACTGCCGCCGCGGAGACGCAAGAGCTGCAGCAGACCCCGCCAATGCGATGGCATTATCATGCGGTCACCGGCGTAGCGGCCATCGTTATTCTGGGCTCGGTCGGGCTTTATGCGACGATCGGCCAGCCGGGATATTTTCTGGCTCAGCCGCAAATCCAGCGCACCGCCCAGAACCAGGTCGCCCAACAAACGGGCGCGGCTCAAACGGCCCAGACCGGGAACGAACGCGAGCAGGTGGAAGCGCTGGTCACGCGGCTGGAACAGCGGATGAAGGACAATCCGGACGATGCCGATGGCTGGCGCGTGCTCGGCTGGTCCTATTACAATACCGGCCGTTATCAGAAAGCCGTCGACGCCTATCGCCGCGCGGTCGACTTGCAGAAAGACAATTCCAACATCCGGGCGCTCTATGGTGAGGCTTTGGTCAAGGCCGCGGACGGTCGGGTCACCGACGAGGCGCTGGAAACCTTTGAAAAAGTGCTTGCCGTCAACCCGAAGGATGAGCGCGGCCGGTTCTTCAAGGGCATGGCAAAAGAGCAGAGGGGCGACAATCAGGGCGCCATCAATGAGTGGATAGAGCTATATAAACTCGCACCCGCCGGTGCAGAATGGGCCAGCGATCTTCGTGCGCGTATCGAGCAGGTGGCCGCACAGGGCGGGATCGACGTTAAAAAGCAACTCGCGGAAGCAAGACCGGAGGGCGGCGCGGCAACGCCATCCGCAGACCAAACGCCTCACCCGCAAACTGCGGGCACACGCGGTCCCAGTGCCGAAGACATCGAGAACGCCAAGCAGATGAGCGCCAATGATCAGCAGGCCATGGTGCGCGGCATGGTTGATGGCTTGGCCAGCCGGCTGGAATCATCCCCGAACGATCCCGATGGCTGGATCATGCTCATCAGATCGCATATCGCTCTGAACGAGCAGGAAAAAGCCCGCGCGGCGCTTGAGCGCGCCAGTAAGGCGTTCGAGGCCGAGCCGGAGACACAAAAGCGGATCGCCGAAGCGGCGCAAGTCATGGGTGTTTCCCTAAGCAAGGAATGATGACCTGTCCGGTCAGATGACCTTGCCGGGATTGAGAATGCCAAGCGGGTCGAAGGCGTCCTTGATGTTGCGCATCAGCTCGATTTCGACCGGCGACTTCACCTCGCGCAAAAGATCGCGTTTCATGCGGCCGATGCCATGCTCGGCGCTGATTGAGCCGCCCAACTCTAGAACGATGGCGTTGACGGCGCCCGCGACCTCATCCCAGCGCGCCAGATAATCCTGCTTGCTGGCGCCTTCCGGCTGGCTGATGTTGAAATGAATATTGCCATCGCCGTAATGGCCGAAAGGAATGGGGCGACAGCCGGGGATCAGAGCCGTCACGGCCTCCGTGGCCCGCGTCAAAAATTCCGGCAAAGCCGCAACCGGCACGGCGACATCGTTCTTGATGCTGCCGCCTTCATGGAGCTGCACCTCCGATAACATTTCACGCAGTCTCCAGAATTCTTCCGCTTGCGTGAGCGAGGCGGCAAGCGCGGCATCGGCGACGATCTCGTCCTCAACGCCTTTCACAAGCAGCGCTTCAAGCGCAGGCGAAGCGGCATCGGGGCGCAGGCTCGACAGCTCGATCAGCACATACCAGGGGTAAGACCCGCCAAGCGGATCGCGTGTGCCCTCGGCATGGCGCAAAACGAAGTCGATGCCAAGGCGCGGCATGATCTCAAACGCGGTCAATTCACCCGCGCCTATCTGAAAGCCGAGATCGAAGAACGAGGCCGCTTTCTCCAGATCGGCCAGCCCGACGATGGCCGTCGCCGTGCTGACCGGCTGCGGAAAAAGCTTTAGGACCGCAGCCGTGATAATCCCGAGTGTACCCTCCGAGCCGATAAACAGATTGCGCAGATCGTAGCCTGTATTGTCCTTGCGAAGCGCGCGCAGACCATTCACCACCTGGCCGTCGGCGAGCACGACCTCAAGACCGAGCACGAGGTCCCGGGCATTGCCATAAGAAAGAACCTGCAAGCCCCCGGCATTGGTCGCCAGATTGCCGCCGATCTGGCAAGACCCTTCCGATGCGATGCTGAGCGGAAAGAGCCGGCCGGCTTTCTCCGCGGCTTGTTGCGCAGCGGCAAGCGTCACGCCGGCCTCGGCGATCATCGTGTTCCCGCGCGAATCGACAGAACGGACGCGATTCAGGCGCTCAAGGCTCAGCACAATTTCCTTTTCAAACGGGATCTGCCCGCCGACAAGCCCGGTATTCCCGCCTTGCGGAACAACCGCTGTCTTTGTCTGATTGGCGAGCGCGAGGATCTGTGAGACTTCCCCGGTCGTGCCGGGCCTTAACACAAGCGGCGTTTTGCCCTGATAAAGCTGGCGCCATTCGCGTAAATAGGACGCCTGGTCGGACGGGTCGCTTAAGGCGTATCTGTCTCCGACGATTTCAATGAAGCGCTTGAGCGTATCGTCTGCAATCGCACTGAAACTATCAAGACCAGTCGTCATATTCGAAATCCTGTTATTAACGAGGTGCAGCAGCGCGGCGCAGCCTGTCGTTGATTGCCTCGCCAAGTCGTTCATCCGGGATTGGCGCAACCGCAATTGTCTTCGCACCTTCTCCATCGAGAACGCGAAGGTGGGCAAAAAGATTGGCTGCCGCTTCGCACAGATTCCCGCTTTCGCTCAAGTTCAAATGAGGGCCGCTGCCATCATGGAACGCGCCAAAGCCGAGATAGGCCTCATCTGGTTCGGGCGCTGTCACACCTAAACGCAGCTTTGCGCGGGGCGCATAATGAGATGCGAGCATACCAGGGGCTTGCGGCGACGTCCGCCCCGATGGCTCTGCAAGCCTCCTGTCTAATATATCTTCGATCGATGACCGCGTCACAGCTCCACTTCGCAACAAGACCGGCTCGTCGTCCGACAAGCCGACAATGCTCGACTCAAGACCTTCCGCGCAGGGACCGCCATCCAGGATCATATCGACTTTATTCCCAAGATCGGCCATCACATGAGCCGCCGCTGTCGGGCTGACCTGGCCAGACGGGTTCGCACTCGGCGCAGCAATTGGAACGCCGGCCGATTTGATCAGCTCTAACGCCACATCATGTCCCGGCACGCGCAGCGCAACGGTCGGAAGCCCTGCGCTCACCAGATCGCTCAGGCGAGTATCATCCCGGCGCGGCAGCACCAGCGATAAAGGCCCTGGCCAGAAAGCATCGGCGAGACGGCGCGCATCATCATTGAAGATGGCCAGCCGCTCAGCCTCATCCCGGCTCGCGACATGAACAATCAGCGGATTGAAACGCGGCCGCCCCTTCGCCTCGAAAGTCCG
>CAZMAC010000188.1:0-6115 GCA_964564085.1 uncultured Hyphomicrobiaceae bacterium | reverse complement strand
GCGAATTGCCGAAATGGTTTCCTTCGGCTGTTCTTCATGCGGGATATGCCCGCAATCCTCGATCACGTCGATCTTCGCATTCGGCATATCGAAGGCGAGCCGCTTGCCGAAGCGGAGAGGCACGATCTTATCGTGCTCGCACCAAAGGATGAGTGTCGGAAGTTTCAGCTCTTTATAGCGATCGGAAATGAGGTCGGCCTGCTCGGGGTCCAGACTGTCGATCGTGCGTAGCAGCGCATGACGCCCGCCTTCGCTGCGAAGCGCATCGGCATAATTCGTGATGGTTTCCGGTGTGACCTTACCATCTTCATGATAGGCGATCGCAAGCGCTCGCTCCATCTGCACTTCAGGAGGAACGAGGGAAAGGCCGATTTCGCCGATAACCGGTGTACGCAAGACCCGGAAGAAAAATGGCATCGGCTGGCGGTAGGCAATACTGTCAATCAGGATGAGCTTCTCGACATTGTCTTGCCCGGCATCCATAAGATTTAAGGCGACGGCGAGAGCGACACCGCCGCCATAGGAATGCCCGGCAAGCGTTGCGCCATGAAGCTTGTTGCGGACGATGTAGTCCTTCACAAGCTGGGCCTGATCGAAAATGGAGTAACGCTCATCGAGCGGCTTATCGGACCTGCCAAAGCCTTTGAGATCGATCGCGATGACGCGGCGCGTTTTTGCCAGCTCCGGAATAATTTGATGCCAGGTGTAGCTTGATGCGCCAAGCCCGTGGATCAGGATAAGCGGCTTGCCTCGGCCCATCTCGTGAATGGCAAGCTTGACGGCGGACTCGCCATCCTCAACCGGCTGATATCGTACAGGCTGAATGGCCTCGATGAAACCGGGCGGAAGGCCAGGTGCGCAACCGGCCAGAATGCTGGCGAAAAACGCAACAAGAGCAAAGCGAATAGAACGGCGCCCGGTCTTCATTATCATCTCCCGCCGCGCCATTACACTCTGCCGTCAACTGATCCACTCACACCAGATCACAATCATTAACGGCAGTAGCGATGTCACGCAATGGCACAATGCGACTATGCGATCATCTTGTGGCGAGAAAGAGCACGCATATGCTTTAGCTGTGGTTAATACCAACTAGGCGCGCAGCGCGCAGCTGCCTATTCTGACAATCGTGTTGCGTTAGAGCCGTTGGTATCGATGTTTGCGTTGCGTCTCCTGCTTGCCAGTCTTTGCGTCTTCTGCTTGAGTGCCGCTATTCCGCCGTACGCAAAAGCCAATGAAATACCCAGCCTCATGGCTTTTTTCGGGCCGATTGAATTCGGCAAAGACCGCGCAGAATTTTCGAGCGGCTTCGATACCAGCGGCAAGTCCTGGTCGACTTACGCCTCTGCCGTGATTGCCCTGTCCGGCCCGATCCATCGGGATGGGTGGCGTCTCAAACTCTCCGGCCTATACGGGCGCCATAGCTATGAAACGCGCCTAGCCTATTGTCAGCGGTCGCCGGAAGAGAAAAAGCAGCTCACGGGACCCAATTTCACCGATATTTGCAATGACATCGCAGGCGCCCCGCCGCAGGGCCAGGAGAAAGCCGATCTCAGCGCCTTTCTTGCCGATTTCGGTCTGGCGCTCGATGGCGACCAGATCGAGGTGGTTACGCCGCATCAGGTGACCCGTTATTACGCAGCTGTCGCGCCCGGCTTTCAGACAACGTTTGGGCTGTTGATCCTCAAGGCCTATTTCGGGATGGCTTACGAAATGCAAACTGTCGTGCCGCCCGATCCGTCGAAATATATCGTGGGCGATAATTGGGGCGCTCAGGGCTGGATCGAGGCCTGGCTTCCGCTCGGCGAGGATGGCTGGATGTCGGCTGACGGCTCTTATTTCACCGGAACCTCAAGCTATTCGGCCGCGCTCAAGCTCGGTTATAAGCCGGCACCCTGGCTGGCTGTCGGACCGGAACTCGCCACCCATGGCGATGAAGACGATGTTTCAGGACGTGCGGGTGCGTTTTTCCGCTTTCATACATCCGGCGTTGAAACGACCCTCGCGGGCGGTATTTCAGGAACCTATAAGGATGATCCCGCCGCTTACGGCACTGCGAATGTCTTCGTCAGGTTTTGATGAGGCAATCGCTCGGGCCAAATATGCCTCCCGTCTTTTCGAGCGGCACCAACACGCTAATCGCGGAGGGATGACTAACTGCTGCAAATGCAATGCTGAGCGTGAGCGGACCGGATCGCGTCGAGCTTGCCCAAAAAGCCGCGCGAGAATGTCTCGTAACGCCCGCGAAAATGTTCAAGCCGGATCGCAGCCTCGATCGCTGCCAAAGCCTTGCTTGTGTTTTCCCGCAGCGATTTCGGAAGCCCGGCCGCCTTCAAGCCCTCCTCGTCAACAATCTGAAGGGCTTTATAGCCATTTTCAGCCCGGCTGGCGCTCTCCACGACCTGATCCGGAAAGTTCACCGCCCGAAGCAGCTCGACCGCTAAGTCCTTCATGTTGTCGGACACGGCTGCTTTCGGCTTCAAGGCAATCAGCATGGCGCCGCCCCATGCCGGATGGCCCCCCGGCAAATTCCGGGTCATTTCGATCACGTTCTCCGTCTTCTCATGAGCAAGCTGGCGCGCCTTTTCGACGAGCCCGTCCAGCCGCTCGCCGCGTTTGCGCAAAGGCGAGAGTTGATCCTCATAATAGGACGCAAAGCCCAGCGCGCCTGTGCAAATGGCCGGATTCATATTCTGAGAAAAATATTTTCTAAGGTCATTGGCGGTTTTTGAAATGATCCAACCATACCTGCCTTTGCGGCGCAGATTCCGGTCATATCCGCTGCGCATGACATTGCGTGTTTCAAGATAAATCCGGCGCGCATCGCGAGAGGAAATCGAATTGTCCGCCGGCTCGGACTTGCGGCGGGAGGACCGCTTTGGGATGGATGGCGAAAACATCCAGCGCCGCGACATGGATTTGTCCCGCTGCAAGGCTGCCCGCCATATTTTACGAAGATCATTTCCGCCGCTCTCACCGATTTTCAGCAGTGCGCCGTGATATTGATCCGCGCAACTCGCAACCGGCCATGCCAATGCAACCATTTGCCTGGCCGTTTCGTCAGATTCGGATTTTTCTTTACGCTGCGATCCCTTTTTCTCCGGTAGAGGCACCGCGCTCCCCGGAACGCGCAACGCGAATTTCAAACGATTGACGTTGCCTTGCTCTGCAGCGCGCAATTTCATTTCGATCAAAATCGTGCGGCTGCGGTTCTTGCGAATACCCTTCACACGCGCGACGCGCCTGCCATTGCTCTCTTCAACCACCTCAGCAGACCCCGAAACCTGAACGATCTCTCCATATTCCGGTTCAAGCACCAGCTCCGCCGATGCACCTTTTCTGGTCGTTTCATCGCTAGAAAGTTTGAGCTGGACGAAAGCCGATGCGCCGGCGGTGTAGCGGCCCTCAAGCGGCGTTGCGGTCAGCTCGCCCCGAACCGGGCCAGCGGTAAGATTGAGCGGCAATTCGTTCTGGCTGACATCGAGAAAGGCCGGCGCGGTCTGTGTGGACTTTGTAACGCTCTTTTCGGCTGAGGCCGGCGCAATGTGGACAAACACCATGAAAAAAAGCGAAAATACGATCATGCTACGCATAAACATCATGAATGGCTCAGTTCCAACTTGCCGACGACTTCACTCAACTGCCCAAGCCGTAACAACGAAAATAAGCTCGAATAAGACGCTTCATTGGCCGACTTGCTCAAGTGAGTAAGCCAAGCTCCCTAAGCTTTACTTAAGAACGGTATGATTTTGCTGCAAATTGTGTTTCCAGCTCAACATGTAACCGGGTACAGAATCGCAAAAAAAAACACTGCCGCCTGATCGGCGGCAGTGCTCGCACCCCGCTGGAATGGCGGTTTACGCAGACGGCAGGCCTTCATAAACGAGCAAAGTCCCCCGCAAGGCGTGCAATATACGTCCCGCCAAAATATAAAGGCTGGTACCAAGAGTCGTATGATGGTCGTTTTAACAGCCTAACTGTTGTATTAAAACTGCCTCAAATGCGTGTCCGTCGCAATGCCAAGCGATCGTCAGCGTCACGATTTCGGCATCCAAATATGACGAATTGTGGCAAGTCCGGAATCGATATTCGCTTAAAACCGATCAGGAAAGTTTGTCGGCGAAGCACTCACCAGCTCTGAAGCATGAATTGAAGTTGGCCAGTTTTTTAAAGGAAACAAAGCCCTGTTATTGACGGCTCATCGCGTAACACAACGGTTACTTTCAAAGAGCTACCGGCTTGCCCGTGCGCGTTTTCAAACTGTCACAATTATGGCCAAAATTATCCATTTGTGACAGAAAAGTAACAGAGCAAGTTTCTATAAAGGTGGAGAAATCTAGTTTTAACGATAATTTGAGGCTGATTTTTGCGGTGGCAACTGACGTCCCTTCGCCCAATCCTTAAAACGGTCTTCCAAAGACGTCTCATTCAGCTCCCAAAACGTGCCGTCAAAAGCGAGCGCATCCGCAAAATTCGGCTCATGTGTCGGCAGGAAGGGCTTCATTTCAAGATCGAGTTCTCCATGCTTACCAACGAGCGTCACGGCCGAGCGCCGCGAGGGTCCATAGGGGATCCAGCGGGCCTGATCCGAAAGCGGCTTCGCACTCGTTGCAAAGCGGATGAATTTTTTCGCCTGCTGAGAAAATGGCGCATCCCGCGGGATAGCCCAATAATTGTAGGAATAAATCTGGTGATCCCAAAGGATCTCGACCGGCTGGCGCGAAGCGACCTTGGCCATAAAGGCGCGTCCATTGAAGGCCAAGCCCATAATCGCTTCCTTTTCGGCGATCCGGCCGAAGACTTCCGACGGCTTTTCCCACCAGACGATATCATCTTTTATAGACGACAATTTCCGGAATGCCCTGTCCTGTCCGTCTTGCGTTCTAAGGACTTTATAGACCTCATCAGGCGCGACGCCGTCGGCCATGAGGGCAAGTTCCAGCGAGTAACGCGGTTGTTTCGGCAAGAGGCGCTTACCTGGAATCTTCCCGATATCGAAGAAGTCCTCCAATGATGAAGGCGCAGTCACCAGATTTTTTTCGTAAACGACAATGGCAGACCAGGCGACACTTGCGACACCGCAGGGATGAACGGCCCCAGGCAGGAAATCGTTGGAAAGCGGCTTTCCGTCCGGCGAAGGCTCCAAAATACCGAAACCGAGACGCTCCAGACGCCCTTCATCACAGGCGCGGGCCATTGAATCGCCATTCATGTCGACAAGGTTCCAATCCGGCACTCCGCCCTGCCCTTGCGCGACAAAATCCTCGTAAGCGCCGTCATAAGTAACCGTTTCGATCTGGTAGCCGTAACGCTGCGTAAAGGGGTCAAAAAATGCACGTTGCTGAGACTGGCCATATGCTCCGCCCCAGGTCGCGATTTTCAGAGTCACATCTTTCGGGTCCAGAGCTGGCTTGGACGGTTCGGCCAGGTCTACGGCCGCAGGGGATTGCGGCGAGTCGGCTTCAGCGTCCGCATTTGCCTCATAGGCAGGCGCCGCAGGATCTGATTCCGAGCCCGCGGGGAGGACATCAACATCAGAGTCGCTTTGAACATCGGTATCGGCGAGAGATTGTTCATCTGCCGGCTCTGACTCGCCCGCGTCAGAGTCGATATTTTCCTCTGTCGCTACATCCTGACTTTCCTCGGATACCGACTCAGATTGCTCCGAAATCGTC
The DNA here is from genome assembly GCA_964564085.1 of uncultured Hyphomicrobiaceae bacterium. Lineage (GTDB taxonomy): Bacteria > Pseudomonadota > Alphaproteobacteria > Rhizobiales > Rhodomicrobiaceae > JAHQVI01. Next base: position 440 of record CAZMAC010000188.1, on the reverse strand, counting down.
GCGTCGGGCGATGTCACATCCGCATTTTCGGCAAAAGGCTGATCTTGCTCGCTTTCGTAATCGGTCGCCGGTTCGTTTTGTGCCTGGGTCTCGGCACCCGGTTCAATATCGTCGCTGCTCTGCGGGCCTTGCTGCGCAGGGCCGGATGCATCGGCGGCGCTGTCCGCCGCGACCGGCTCTTGAGGCGCGTCTTGCGCACTGACTGACGAAATATGGAGGATTGCGACGGCTATTGCCGGAAGAATGAGCCCTGTAAGACAGCGCTGTCTGATCACCTTGAGGTCCTTCTGCGTCGATGCGAATTGAATTGAAGCGGCACCGTAGCGCAAAATCTCTGCCCGGTGCGACCCGTTTCTGATTTCTTCAACGAATAAAGCTTGTGAAAAACGGCGTTTTTAGCCTCTGTACGAAAAACTGGCGGATTTTCAAATATGTCATCT
>CAZMAC010000187.1:0-6142 GCA_964564085.1 uncultured Hyphomicrobiaceae bacterium | reverse complement strand
CGCCGCAAAGAGCTTTTCGAGATGGCTTGTGACGGGATCATGATGCGCCGTTTTGGTGAAATCGTCCCGTGTCCAGGGCAGCGGCTCGTCCAGGAACGCCGTATCCCCGCTTGCCTCCAGATAGTCGCAGAGCGCTTTCAGCGGCCAAACGATAATGTCGCCGTGGCTGTGCCGGTCGCGGATCTGGTCGTAAGGCTCCAGCATGAACCATTGGGGCCAATCGCCGTTCGTTTCATATTGCTGGCTGAAGACGATGCGCAATATCTCCTTCACGGTTTCATGATGACCAAGCGGCAGTAGACATTCGACCGGTCCCTGACAAACGTCACGTGTCCCCCATGCTGCGGCTGTATATTGTTCCAGCCCGCGCGGCGCGGTCAGGTGAATCATGGCGTTGTGAGCGAACCAGGGGAGGATCGTGTCGAGCGCTTCCTGGCCGGGATTGTTCGGCGAGAAATGCGATTCTCCCGTCAGATCGGTCCAGAAACGGTTTGCCTTATCTAATGTGGCGCCTGTGTCAACACTGCGCTGATATTTTGTAGCGAGGGCCTTTGCGCGCGCAGGGTCTTTCAAGTCGCCGACAAGCGCGAAGGAAAAGTTGCTGGTAGCTTTCGTCTTGATCACGGCATAGGCATCGGCCGCACGCGGTGCCTCGCCTTTGAATAGCGACCTGCCGCTCCCTAGCGCCTCGACGGCGGCAGGCGTGCTGACAACGAGGTGATGCACGGCTTTAGGGTATGTCTGCCCCCAAAGCCAATCCGGATCGGGACGAAATGTGAGGCACTTGCTAGTCTCGTCAATCTCGACAAGTCCGTGATGCCGGAATTCATGCTCGCCAAGAACGAGATGGCCGCAAATAAGAAAACGGCACGGTTCGCCTGATGCCGTAATATGCCATTGCATCGCTGTGTCTTCAGCCGAGATCAGCGCATGCACGGTAATTGCTCCGTCCTCAAACAAATAGATCCACCGGCAATCGCTTAGACCCATCTCAAACAGCGAAGGCATGGCAAGAAGCTGCCAGCCCTTCCCGCGGTCGGCGAAGATCCGCAATCCGCTCGTCCGCGTGATGTTGTAGGGATCGCGCGAAACGGAAAACAGCTTATGAAGTGCGGTGTTGCCGATTGTGAGCTGGGCGGCGAATATGCCATGCATCCAGCATGTCGCTGAGAGTAGATTTTCCTCAGGCAGCAGCGCATCGACGCTGCGCAGAATCGTGCCATGGCGGCGCTGCATCAGCCGCTCTTTTTCCGTGAGCACGATATGCCGGTTATGCGACCCATCCGGCACGAAGAACGATAGAAGCGTCTCGTTCCGCCATTCCTCGTGCAACCGCTCTGGATAGCGCTCAGCAATTGCATCGGATGATGGAGCTAAAGCCGTTAAGGGAGGCGCGTCCTGGAAAGGTTTGGATACCGGAGTTGACAGCCTGGGATCCGTAGGCTGAAAACCCTGCGCTGCGCGTTCCGCAGCTTCAAGCCGTGTCAGAGCGTTTGGGTCTGTTGCCTCCGGATGATGCGGCTGATAAAGACCGAAGAATCTCAGCACGGCCTTGTCACCCGGTGCGATATTCAATGGATTTGACTGAATCGCAGCGCATGCGGCTTCATGTTGAAGCTTTGCACCCGGCAGGTCCGCGCCGAAGCTCGGCTTGTCCTCTGCCTCCTGACGAAATTCGGGTCCGAAGATTTGCGATACATCGGTCGCAAAACTTGCTGCGCCATCCAGGCAACCATGCGCAACCCAAAGATGTCGGCCGAACTGCGCCAGGTTTTGACGGCTCATGACCACAGGACCACTATCCGTGTGCTGTCCGATTGTGTGATCGATATATTGCGAGGCATAGGCTTCATTTGACAGCACCGTGCCACGCGCGCCCAGACCCAGATCCTGAATCAGAATGGCGTCGCAGTCCGCCGTTTTCGATCTTCTGTTCTCCAGCTCCAGCCACCAGAACCAGATCGGCTCCTTGGGATGCAACCAAAGCGTTACGCGGTGAGCGATACTGCCGGTTTCGCCTTCCCAGACAAAGCGGCCGTTGTCAAACCTCGTTTGACCGCTCGCCCCTGATCCGGCAATTGAAACAGAGCTATGTGGATCATCGCGAAAGCGCAGCAACACGCGCCCGATGCCGCCTCCCAGGGGGGAGCCTAAGACCTGATTGATCAGCATACGTTCATCACCCTTGACATGTTCAATGGCAAAGACGCAGCCATTCGGCAAAATGCTGATCTCGATCCCGGCCTCATTGGTCAGCCGATGTAAACCGAGTTCGTCTTCGGTCGGCAATTTATAGCTATTTTGATTGCTGCTCATACTCACCGTACTAACCTATCGCCATGGCATCCTTGCGGGCCTGCCAGACCGTAATGAAGGCGGCATGACTCCAGCCCAGATTTTTCGCAGAGGTTTGATCGACTGTAGTCTGGTCGAAGTGTTCCGAGATATCTCCGGATGCCGGAATGAACGCCCTCGCCATTTCCAGAATCGCATCGCCTTTCGCAATAAGCTTTCGCTTGAGTTCGGCGTCTTTTGGGTCTGAAAAGCGCGCTTTTGCATGTTTGTAGTAAAATTCCGCCGCCCCGAATGTGCAAAGAAACCAGGCCCCGCCGCTGACATAGCTGTCGCCACGATAGCGGCCAAAGGCGAGTCCATGCGGCGTCCGGCTTGACTTATTGATGGCGTAGTCCTGCGCGAACAGCTTTTCAAGCTTCTGCAGGGTCGTTGCCGCGAGCGTGTCCCAGACGCTGCGCCGCCCGTAATCATGCCCGCGATGCAGCATGGCGAGAATGACAGAAAAATCGAGCTCCTTGGACGTGCTTTGCCCCTCGGGGAGAGTTCGGCTCCGATAAAATCTGGTCTGCCCCGGGCCCAGCCTCTCAAGCCGGTCATCCGCCTTTATGCGGCCATCCAGGTAAGACCACCCGATCGAGCTATCATTTTGACGATACGCCCAATAGGTTCCAAGGCGCAGCGCATCGCTTTGCATGAGCAGGGTGTAAAAATGCCAGCCGATGTCTTCTTCCCATATGTCAAAGCAGGGCTCGCCGGAATGGGTCCTGGTGTAGTCAAGATCGAGCCGGAGCAGCGCTTCGACATCTTTGAGCCTGTCTTCGCAGACTTCGCCGTGCTGCAAATAGCGCAGGCAGACGAGCGCGCGTGCCGCAGGACCGTCATGCTGAGGCCGCCCCCAGCGCAGGAAATCAAGCGTGGAATCGGCATTATAGCGCACCTCGCCGAGTACGGCGTTACCGGTGACAGCGGCGATTTCCTCATCCGGGCGCAGATATTGGCGCGCCGTTTCAGCTGTGCGCCCGCGAAAATTCGTTTCCTTCAGAAAGCGGGGCCCATCGATCTCAGCCGTCTTCAGGCTGAAAGAGACGAAGTCCGAAAAACGCTCTCTCCAGGCGTCGGCCTCGATGCCATTGCGGATGAGAATGAGCCCGGCATTCATCACATGAGCGCTGTCTCGTAGCCAGTGGAAGAAATAGTCCGGTTCGCTATCCGACTTGCTGCTTCCGGCCGCTGCAATCACGGAACCTTTTGCCGGCCGGACTGTCTGGCCGAAAGCCCGGCGATGTTTGACGAGCGAGACCGCCGAGACGTGGGCCGCCATCTTCGCAGCAGAGAGATGAAGCTGACTATCCATCCAATCGTGAAGCGAAAGAGCTGAAGTATCTGTCATTGTCATTGCGCGCTGTCCTCAAACAACCGGCCTTGGTTCAAAGCCCAGAACATCGAGGCCATGTTGGATTTCAGGGCAGCTCATAAATAGCCGCCATAACAGGCCCGAGCGATAGTTTTCGATCATGACGATAATCGGGCCCTGATCGATCGCCAGATGATCGCGCGCATACCAGTTAGCCGTTTCATTGAAGGCATCGACAAATCCATATTTCCGCCAGATGCGGTCGCCGAGATTGAAATAGAAATGCTTGAGCGCCCGCATGGAAAGATCCGGCGTATAAGGAAAGCTGGAAAGCGCGGCGGTCGGGGCTATCACGCCGCAATCCTCATTCGGCGTATGACAGTTATAACCTCGATCGCCATCACTCGCGGTCAGTCCCCAGCAATCCGGGCCGTAGCCTTTATAGCCATGCGGATTGCGAACGCAGTGCTCATAATTGATCAGCGTGTGCTGTACGGCTTGTTCCCAATAATCAGCATAGCGATCTTTCAGCCCACGCGGATCGAGCCCCAGGAACGAAAAATGCGAAAAGAAAAGTGGCCCGCCAAAATCGGGGCCGAGCGGCAGGCGATGGCCGTAGAATTCTTGTCCGTTGCGAAACGTCCGTCCGGCTGTCCATCCCTTGTGGGAGGCTTCAGGAGCGATCGGATAAATCGGAGCCGCCGCCGCCAGAACATAGGCGATCAGGCATTCCTCCCAGCCGTAAATACGGTGACGCGTGCCCCAGCCATGTTGCGGGTGCCAATGCCAGATCAGTATCTCCTTGCCGCCCGTATACCAGCGCCAGTCCGCCCGATGCCAAAGCTGATCGATCTGGCGGCGAAGACGTTTTTCCTCCTCTGTGCCGCCATCGAAATATTGCCGAGCGCATAAAAGACCAACAATGAGGAAAGCAGTCTCGACAATATCGCCGCCTGCATTGTCCTGCCAGAAGCTGAATTCCTGAGCCGTCGCGCCATCGAAATAATGCGGGAAGACGCCGTGATAGCTGTCTGCAGCGTCGAGAAACCCAAGAATTTGTGTGAGCCGCTGGATCGCTTCTCCCCGCGTGATCCATTTGCGCTCGGTAGCGACGATCATCGTCATAATGCCGAAGCCCGTGCCCCCGGTCGCGACAAGCGCTTCATTCTCGCAGCCATGCTCGCCGCCGCGATCCCGTGCCATGCCGCTCGGCTGATGCGCATAGTCCCAGAAAAATCCAAATGTCTGCTTTTGGACCAGATCGAGAAGCGCGTCATCCGTGGTTGGATGCGAAGTTGAAGCCTTTGCGCTCAGCGGGTCTCTGTCGGGGCTGCCCATTTCCGAAAATTCCGCGCCTTACGCTTCGCCTCAAACCGGAACGGTCGCTCGGCCTGTCTTGATCACTTCAAGCTGCTTTGGGCTCGCCTCAAGACCAAGCGGCAATTCAATCCCAGGCCGATGCGCGTCAAGATGCAAGACACGATCGTAAAAGTCGCCATTTTCGCTCTCCTTGCCGACGCAAACGAGCGTTGTCTCAGCGAGTTCCTGTTTGAAAAGGGATTCGGCGAGCTTACGGTTGTCGTCATCCATTTCGCTCATCGATTCATCTCGAATAATCCAAAGCGGTTTTTGCAATAAGGCGCGGGCAAGGGTGATACGTTGCTGCTCATCGAGCGTAAGTTCCTGATCCCAGCGTTCGACCTTATCAAGCATCGGCTTAAGCCGCTCCAGCCGGATACGCGTGAGCGTTTCTTTGATTGATTCATCGCTGAAGAGGTTCGGAGAAGAAGGATAAACCATAGCCTCGCGAAGCGTGCCAAGCGGGATGTAGGGCCGATGAGGCATGAACATCACCGTGCTGCGCTCCGGCAGTTTGAGCGCGCCTTTGCCCCAGATCCAAAGCCCGGCAATTGCCCGGAAAAAGGTGCTCTTGCCATATCTCGGCGAGCCGGCAATGAGGACACGTTCGCCGGAGGCGACCTCAAGATCGCCTTCCTTCAAGGATATCCGGCCGTTGGGTGCGAAGACATGAAGATCCTCCAGCGACAGTTTGCCTTCAGGATGATCGGTATAATCCATTCGCTCTTGATCCCGGCCCAGAGTTTCAAGCCGTGTCAGCGCGGTGCGGTAGGATATCACGCGCATCAGCGTTGCGCGCCATTCGGCGAGTTCGGGAAATCGATCCACATACCAGCGCAGCGAGGTTTGAACCTGAAAAAACGCGCCGACCACCATCATCAAATTGCCGAATGTGAGATTGCCGGAGAAATAACCGGGCGCGGCCAGCACAATCGGCAGGATGAGCGCGATCCAGCCATAACCGCCCGTGACCCAATGGAGCCTGGCGATTTGATTGGCCATTCTGTGCATCACAACGAACGCATTGCCGGCGACAATGCCGAGCTGGCGTTTTTCATCCGCCTCGCCCCGATAAATCGCAATGGCTTCAGAATATTCATCGACGCGAACCAGCAGAAAACGGAAATCGGCTTC